>JAFLCP010000150.1 GCA_017303505.1 Planctomycetota bacterium
TAATTGGCGATCTAGCGGCTCAGCAGACAATTTTGTCGGGCCGCAGTTCGAAAAACTAAAAAACACCCCCTGAAATCATTGCCAACTGGCTTGGCACTTCGCAAGCAAACAATAAATCAACAGCCTGTTAGCGTCGGTTTACCGTCGGCGCAGCGACGAGCGCAACCTTTCCATTTTTCATGCGTGTTGCAGCGGGTTGGTCCGATGGGGCGTGACGTGTAATAGTCATCGTGCGCACCTGGGACCGTGTACCGATGGAGAAGTAAAACCGCAGCTAACGCTGTCGGCTAATGGGACCAACGTCGCGTCAGGTCCATTCCTTCGATGGTATGAATACCGGTTTGAAAGTTATGGGAATAGACCGCGTATCACACCCCATAACCCATAGAGAAAATACCCCCGACAGGATTCGAACCTGCGACCTCAGCTTTAGGAAAGCCGCGCTCTATCCAACTGAGCTACGAGGGCATCTTCATAACGGTTATTCTTACTTCCAATCCAGCTTCAAGCAATGCCTCCAGCCCGTGACCCTCAGTGAATTGCCAAAACCTAAGCTACGGACCATGGTCGCGTGCCCAACTAGCGTTTTCAAAGCCTCGATCCTTGGGAACCAGACAGCTGTCATCCCAGCGGGAAAAGTTGGTGTACAATACGGTTGGGCCCACTGGTCACTCGACAACTTTGGACGATTTTATCCTCTCAACGGTTCATCATGCTCCCTGATATCGATCAATATGCGATCTATCGAATCCTCGATGCGAACTACAATCGCGCCGCAGAAGGGATCCGAACCCTCGAAGAAATTGCCCGCTTTCACACCAATTCGAGCCCACTCCAACGCGAGCTCAAATCGCTCCGGCATCAACTCGCCGAAGCGCTGCAATTGCTCCCCAGCGAACAATTGCTCAAGTCGCGCTCAGCTGCCGGAGATGTTGGACCAGAGAATACACTTGATTCCGAAGTAACTCGATCGTCGCTAGAACAAATTCAAAACGCAGCCGCCCAACGCATCCAACAAGCTCTGCGTTCGCTGGAAGAATTCAGTAAACCGCTTCATCCAGACGCAGCTCTAGCGTTCGCCAAAGTTCGCTACCTTGCCTACGACATTCTTGCTAAAGCACTCCTCAACTTCGCATCGCCTAAAGTATCGTTTCAAACTGCACGTATCTATTTGCTGGTCGACCTAAAACGTGAAGCACAACCATGGCTCGATCATTTAGAGAAATTAGTTGATGCTGGAGCAGACGTTATCCAAGTTCGCGATAAACAAGCCGACGGATCTGTTCTGCTCGAACGTTGCCAGCAAGCCGTGGAACGCTTAGCCAAAACACCTGCGCGGCTCATCGTCAATGATCGACCGGACATCGCGCTCATGAGCGGCGCTGATGGAGTTCACTTAGGGCAAGAAGATCTGCCGGTTGCTGCTGTTCGGAAATGGGTAGGTCAGAGATTGGTGATCGGTCTCTCGACCCATGAACCCCGTCAAGTCGAAGAAGCAGAAAAACTCAATGTAGACTACATCGGTTGTGGCCCAACGTTTCCCTCGACCACCAAACATTTCACCGAGTTCAGTGGACTCGCTTTCTTAAAAACAGCTGCAGCCACTCCCCTCCCAGCTTTTGCCATCGGCGGTATCACTCTCGACAAGTTACCGCAAGTGATCGATGCGGGCTTCAGGCGAGTGGCCATCGCTGGAGATATCGATAAGGCCGACGATCCTTACGCGAAAGTTCGCCGCTATCGAGAACTGCTTGATTGAATCGCTGCGGCGCGATTGATGGTCTCAATGACTTCGTTCACGGGAGGTAAGCGCTCCTCCCAAATGCGAAAGATCATCCGCTTCTTATCCGTAATCACAGTAGTTGGGTAATGCGAGCTACCGCTCGGAGCAATAATCGCCATCTGGCCGCGCGTGTAGGCGACCGGATCATAATACGTTGGCAATGAGATCCCCAGCTCTTCGTAGTACTTTGCTGTGTTCTCTTTCAACGACGGCAAATCTTCATCTACTTCTTCGCCACAAGAGACATTCAAAAAGATCACATTCGGATCCTCTTTGAAATGCTCCATTAGCTTCACAAATTCGGGAAACTCGCGACGACAATCGGGGCACCAAGTTCCCCAGATGTGAAGCACAACGACTTTGTTCGCCAGATCGGATTTTTGTGGCACAGTTTCCGCATACAACAGCGGTTTCAAATCGAGGTCAGGGAGCGGTTTCCCCACGCCTGATTCCTTGAAGCGGGTTGCTAAGGAAATCAGCACCAATAGGCCGATCAACATCCCCATCCCTACCCACATCAGCCAAAACTTTGATTTGATTTCTTGCGTCACCGAACAAACTCTTATCTCAAGATGAAAACGACCTAATTCGACTCGGATTTGCCCCGTTTACTTCTAAGAGGCGGTCCTCATGCGGGGAGTTTTGTCCCGGAATCCCATCTATTTTTGCTTCCGCCAATTCTCTACCATGGGAGGTATTAATAGCCAAAATGGTGGAAATGGTTAGGAGCCAAGGAAAGTCAAGTACAACCGCTCCTGTGGTTCGCTAGGTTAGTATAGCCATACGACAAACGCTATAGACCGAGACTATTTGGCAAGCATTGCCGATAGGTAAGGCTGGCGACTAAGGGAATGAATTTTTTAACAGGACCAATGGATGAGCAATTCTGGTGGCATTGAAGTTGAGCAAAAATTTCGACTCAACGATGTAGCGGCACTCGAAAAACGCCTGATGGAATCTGGGGCGTCGTTTGTCAGCAACCAAGAAGAAGTGGATACGTATTTGCGTCATCCATGTCGTGACTTTTCGCAGACTGATGAAGCTTTGCGAATTCGGCAGATCGGTGATTGGTCGGTCATCACTTATAAAGGACCGCGCAAAAAAGGGCCGGTCAAAGTGCGCAAAGAAATTGAGATTCCGATTGGCCAAAAAACGTTGCCTATGTGGTTAGACGTTTGGAAGTCGCTCGGCTTTGAGGAAGTCGCGCAAGTTCGCAAGAACCGTCGCGCGTTTAAGTTGGAATACAAACAACGCCGCTTTACCATCACTCTAGACCATGTCAAAGATATCGGCGATTTTGCAGAAGTGGAGCTTGTGGTATTTGATCAAGCTCAGGCGGACTTGGCTGCAGAAGCGATTCAAGATGTCGCCGCTTTATTAGAGTTGCATGACTTGGAACGTCGCAGTTATCTCTCGTTGGTGCGTGGAATCATCGAGCCACCGGTTGCCGAAGTTCACTAAGGTCGATCTTATTCTAGCGGGAATCGAATCTGCAATTCGGTTCCTTGGCCTGGAGCCGATTGGAGACTAAATGTACCCCCAATCGACTCCGCTCGATGTTGCATGCTGCTGAGACCGAAATGGTTCTTTTGGTCTTCGTCCCACAACTCACCGATGTTCAACCCACGACCATTATCGCGAATGATGAGTATGGCTTTGGATGTGGATGGTGTGCCGCCTGAGTTAGAGATGATCGGCTGAGTTGGGAAAGGTTGCAGCGAAATCAAAGCCTCGGTCGCTTTGCTATGTTTCACAATATTCGCTGTCCCCTCGCGTACCAACGCTAGTAAATGGCCGGTAACTTTGGGTGAAAGTTCGCGTAGTTGCCGTTCCAATTCTGGGGCTATCTGCAAGCGAAAATGGATTTTCTTGGTTTGCTGTTCCAGGTTCGATATCCAACTCTTCAGTAACACATCAAGCGAATCGCTGCATTCCAGTTGATTGTGTTCGAGCTGTCGAATGAGGGTTCGGCCTTCCTTGATAGCGCCGTCCAAGATTTGGCTGATATGGAGAATGTCCTTTTCCGTGGTGATATGTCCGCCAACGATGCGATATCGCAACGCTTCCAGCAACATTCCTGCTCCGATGATTTGTTGTAGCAGACCATCATGCAAGTCATAGCCAATCTGACGACGTTCGCGGGCGATGTGATCCCAGACATCAGCCGAATGACGAGGGGTGAAATCATTTTCAGGCGAATCGTTGGGTTCAGAGTTATTCATGCTGTGAATCCTAGTAGTGCTGCCAGAGACTCAAGTTTACGAACGCCAAACGAAATGAAGTGAGTGCCGCACCCAATCAACGTTGCAGCAAAGTTAGATTTCGAGCGAATCAAAATCGTCTAAGAGTTTGTCGAGTTGTTGCCACTGTGGATCGTCGTCATCATTGGCCAACGGGCTTACGGATGAATGGGCCTCTGCACGCGTTGGGATTGTTCCCGAATCGATGTGTCTGTCACGGGTTGAGATTGATGGCAATGGTGGCGTTGGCTTGGGGATAGCGAGTGGAGCAATGGTCGGTGAGGCTGTGGGAGCATTTTGGGTTGCCGGCTTCGCACCCATTTGCAGCGTGACCGTTTTGACTTGTCGATCTTGCAGTAGATCTTTCAATCCATGCAAAATCATCTTCGGATCTCGCAGCGAGGGTGAACGCAAATCGACAAAATACAAACGCCGTTTTAATTGTTCCTCAGCCGGAAGGCTCACTTGACTACTGCTGGTCGTGGTTTCTTTAGGGAGAGGGAATTGAGCGGAGAGGTGTGTGTCGTTATGCAAAGCGGGGGGCAATACTCCGGCGCGGGCATAGATGCCCAATCGTGCGAGTTGGTCATAGGCAGCTTGTGTAGGAAGCCAACCGAGCAACACAAAATCGCCACGAATTCCTTCCAAGCATAAATGGTCTGTGGTGCCTGCTTGGATACCTTCGACATGGCCGACCAACATGGGATCCATCCCCGGTTCAAACATAAGTGCGGTGACAATCGCCTGTTCCACGTCGGCAATTGACGCATCATGAGATGGGGCTTGGGAGATAACGATGGAAAGTCGAGGTGCCATGGCTTGCCGCGATTGGATCAAAGTGAACATTTGGGGAATCGCTCATGATCCCTTTTGCTGGTCGCTCCTGCAAGTATGCTCGAACTCATCATATAGTTGAAAAAGAACCTCGCGGAGGCTCCCCTGATTGGCGGCAACGGCCTGTTGGAGCCGTATTGGGTCGCAGATATGGCCGATCTGTTCCGGGGCTAAGACCTGAGTTTCCCGTTGAGCGGTTTCCAGCAAATCTCGCACGACCTGCTGGGCGATCTCGGGCCGAACCTGCGAGTCCCAGAGGGTGGGAAGGATCGTTTTTCGATGACTGGTTACCAAGAGTTTGGCTTGTGAGCGTTTGGCATTCCAGTAGATCCAACCGCGGATGGGCCAGCGTATTTGTTCCCAGCCATCGATCACAAGCAAAGTGTTGGCTTGCCACTTCCGTCTCGAATGCATTAGGGCTTGAAGGCTCTCTCGTTGCGGCGTGCGTTGTACATGGGCGTGCGATGATGTTTCGCGTCCGCGAACCATCAAGCGAAACCAGAAAACTTGTAAGCCGGGTGCGGTCGATTTCCCAAAGCCGTCTGTGCTCTTCGGAATCGGATCTCCATCGCAGAGATGACTTTCCACGATGGTTCCCAAATGGGGAGCCAGCGCGTAAAGCAAAGAGGTCTTGCCACTGCCATGCGGGCCAACAATTGCCGCTCGACCGCTATGATTTTCAAAAAACGTTTTGGCAAGAGTCGTCTCAGATACGCCGGGCGGAAAACGATAGATCGTTGCACCGGGGCGAATAAAGCGAGTCGAGAAAGGATTAGAGGTTGGAGAGGAGCGATGATTCAACAGAGCGTTAAACCTCGCGCGTTACCTGACCTAAATAGAATGGCAGTTGGGTGCAGACATCGTTGCCTTTGGTGGTAAACAAACGAGCTCGTACGCACCAACGCAACTTCATCAAGTGCCCTTCGTAGCTTAAGGGGCTCCAAGGAAGCTTGGTCGAAAAGTTGCAGGTGCGATTTGCAACATTCTGATAGATGTCGTTGGCTGTGAAGCGTTCGAAGTAATGGACGCCGATATCTTCGGTCCCTTTGCCTTCGGTGTACCAAATCACCGAGAGTTCTAGTCCTTGCACGCCATCGGGTTGATTCTTATTGGAGTTAGATTTGCGCGGTACATACGCCAGAAGGTTACTGGCTCGCTGAATGCGATCCGTCAGCAACGAAGGTGCAATCGTGTATTCCCCTTCCAGCACATCACCTGGCTCAAAGCAAGGTTGCAATGAGAGGAGACGAATGCTCAAGCTCGGTTCGAGAGAACGGGCGTTTCTCGAACGGCTGGATAAACTATTACGGGAAAATTTCGGCAGAACGACGGCCACCGTTTCGCATCTCCTTCGACCATGATCTTCCAGTGTATCGCATTGTGAGCACTCTGAAATGAGTGCATCGCATTACCGGGAACTTTGAATTCCGCTCGTAGTTCCAACGGTCTTCCAGGTTCCACCCGGCAGCGACCCTGCTCCAAGATGCATTGAGAATATACTATTTTTCGCTCCAAGCGAAGATCTGTTCCTTGATGAAATGAAGCTTCTTCTTCGCAAACGAGTGAAACGCGAACCTGCTTAAAGACGAGATGTCCATGCTGAACAATGCAGACTTCGTACGTACGAGATGGGTACAGAGGTAGTTCGTTGATTTCAACAGTGGTGGCCCCAACGCCAGTAAGTTGGCGAAAAAGGCGGAAAAACCACCGAGAAGCAAAATAGCCGGCGGTTGCAAAGGGTATTAGGCTCAGCGTTAAGAACCAACGTGGACTTCCTTGCGCATGGGCCGTGAAGGCAATTCCAGCAAATACGGCGACCATCGAATTCCAGCTCAAAATAAAAATACTTCCCACCACCATGACCGCCATGGCACTTTGGGAGGCTGGGAGACGATAGGTAAGCCGGACGCCGGGGCTATCTGTAATGCTAGCCAGATCGGGAATGGTTGGGGTGCGGGGTTGTTCATTCCCTTTGCCGCGTCCCGCTAAGTCGAGGTTCGACGCTTTTCGGGCTAGGGCGAGACGATGTTCATCGGACGCCCACAATCGCCAGACCCTCAGGAGGAAGCCGGTGCCACCGATCACAATGAACGACCCGGCTGCGATCACCAACAGCCAAAAGCCGAGGCCGATGCGATAGACCTGAAGTTCTGGGGCGACAAATTGCCAAGCAATCACCAGGGTCAACGCCATCACGCCGAGCAAAAAGAGCGAAGCGAAAAAAATCGCTTCACCCACGCTCCCGACGATCCACCAGCCCGACAGGCGGTGGCCGCGTTTTTTTCCCCAGAGTCTAAATAGCCTTGGCATAGATGCTTATTACGTGATTCGCGCGGGTGTCCAGCTTGCACCACTTCCCCAATTGGTAAAGATTATAGCCGAGGTTCGTTGTTTGAGTTGGCTCGGGACCTCATTTTCATTTACCACTCTCCCCCTGGAAGCGAGCGAACCCTGTGGTCTTTTCATCTCTCGAAAAAGTTTGCGCAATCTTCGAATATTTCCGTCACGGGACGCTTGTACCCGTCGCGATGCTGAACGTATCGCTACTGGTTGGCCCTGGAGTTTATGCGGGTGATTGGCGGCAGGTGCTGGGGAACCAACGCAACGGCCAAGCGGCTGAGGGAGAAGCTCTGCCGGATTCTATCCCAGGGCCTGGGCCCAAAACGGTGTGGAGCAAATCGATTGGAGCTGGTTATGCGGGGCCTGCTGTTGCAGGTGAAAACGTGTACTTGTTTCATCGAGTCGGCGAACAAGAGGTCGTGAGTTGTTACAAAAGCGGTGATGGTTCTGTGGTGTGGGAAGCCAAGTTGCCTGCAACCTATGAAGGTGGGATCGATCCAGATATTGGGCCTCGCTGCGTGCCGACGGTCGATGGTAACGATGTCATTGTGTATGGAGCTGCTGGGCAATTAAGTTGCATCGATCGAACCAACGGAAAAACGCTTTGGACTTTACCGTTGCGAAAACAACTGAAAGCCGACGATGGTTATTTCGGTGCGGGCAGCACCCCGTTGGTTTTGGCGGATCGCATTTTGGTAAATGTGGGAAGTCGACAAGCGGGAATCGTGGCCGTTGATCGCCTAACGGGCAACGTTTTGTGGAAAGCCACCGCGCATGATGCGAGTTATAGTTCGCCCATCCTGGTGGACTACCAAGGAGCACCCTTGGCACTGTTTGCGACTCGTTTGCAGTTGGTGGGAATTCGGCCCTTCAATGGCAAAGTGGAATTTGAGATTCCCTTTGGAATGCGCGGGCCTACGGTGAATGCGGCAACACCCGTATCGTTGTCGGACAACCGTTTATTGCTCACCGCAAGTTACGGTATTGGAACGCTGGTGGTTGGCCTCGACTCACAACCTCCTCAAACACCCATTCGCGATGACAGTTTATTGGCCAGCCAATACGTAACGCCCATCGTTATCGGCAAGTATGTCTATGGTAATGATGGACGCGAAGATGCGGGTAATGGTGCGATGTGCTGTCTCGATATCGATTCACAAAAGGTGTTGTGGAAAGACGAAGATTTCGGAATTGCTCATTTGATTGGCGTTGGTGACAAGTTGCTAACCATCGGTAATCGCGGCGAGGTTTCAATTCTTAAAGCCAACCCCGCCAAGCTAGAAAAGCTAGCATCTTTCGAATTGCCCATAGCCACCTATCGAGCTTTGCCAGCATATGCCAATGGTGTGCTGTGGGTGCGAAGCAACGAGGGGCCAGGGAGTGGCAAGTTAATGGGTATTTTATTGAAAAACTGAAAAGTTTTGCTTCAGTTCTGTAAAGTTTCGATCTTGCGATCATCTTGGGCTAGCTTCTATAAGAGGACCTAGCCCGGATTACGTATGCACCGTGGCTCAATGTTTCACAGGTAAGAGACGAATAATCCGGGCTCGATATTGGTTTAAGGAGAAACCGAGATGAATAAACGTTGGAAGACGTTGTTGGGGTGTAGTATTGGGATGGCCGTTGTTGTCGGGCAAGCCTCTCCGGTGTGGGCACAAGCTCGCCCCGCCACTCAGCCTCAAGCGGGCGCTGCAGCTCAAGGGGGCGCAGCTCAAGCTGGCACAGCAAAACAGGATGAGTTTCCTGCCGTCTTGGCCGTTGTAAACGGTCAAACGATTTCTCGTGAGCAGTTGGCGGTCGAATGCGTTAAGCGTTACGGCGATCAAGTGCTCGATAACATGCTCAACAAGTATCTGATCTTGCAGGCATGTCAGGCGCGCAAGGTGACGATTACTCAACAAGATATCGATGAAGAGATTGCTCGCATCGCCAGTCGCTTTAAGTTGACCACCACTCTTTACATGAAGTTGCTTCAAGACGAACGCAACATTACTCCAGAGCAATACTCTGCAGAAATTGTTTGGCCGATGTTGGCTTTGCGTCGCTTGGTGGCCGACCAGATTCAAGTGACTCAGCAAGAAATCGATCGCGCTTATCAGAGCGAATATGGGACCAAGGTTCAGGTTCGTATGATCGCCGTCAAAGATCGAGCGAAAGCCGATGGCATTTTGAAAGAAGTGACAGCGAATCCCGATTCGTTCCGTCGCGTGGCGAAGGAGCAAAGCGAAGATCCTGCTACGGCGAGCGTTGAAGGTTTGTTGCCACCATTGCGACAATATTCGGGCGATGAATTGCTCGAGTCGGTCGCGTTCAAGCTTCAGCCAGGTCAAGTTAGCCAAGTGTTCCAAGTAGCCGACATGCATGTCATTTTGCAATGCGTACGTTACATGGAAAGTGCCGCACCTGCACCACAATCGATTCCCGCCATTCGTCAAGGTATCGAAGATCAGGTTCGCGATCAAAAGCTGGGCTTGTTGGCAGAGCAGTTGTTCGAATCGTTGAAGAAAGAAAGCAACGTGGTGCGCGTTTTGGGTGATGCAAACTTGGAGAAACAATATCCAGGCGTTGTGGCCTTTATCAACCAGCAACCTGTGCCGGTTTCCCAATTGCAAACCGATTGTATTCGCCGTCATGGACGAGATGTGTTGAAAGGTGAGATCAATCGCAAGGTGCTAGAGACCGCCTTGCGGTCTGCGAAGTTGGAAGTCGCTCAAGCAGACATCGATGCCGAAATTGCTCGGGCTGCCGATATGATGGGTTTTATCAAACGCGATGGGTCGCCTGATGTTCAAGGCTGGTTGCAGCATGTGGTTCAAGAAAACGAAGCCACCGTTGAGCTTTATGTGCGTGACGCGGTTTGGCCAAGTGTGGCATTGAAAAAATTGGTTGCTCCTACGGTCCGTTTGACAGAAGAAGATATGCAGAAGGGGTTCCAGTCTAACTTTGGTCCACGTGCTGAAGTGTTGGCAATCGTCTTTAGCAATCAGCGAACAGCCCATGAGGTATGGGAGTTGGCTCGTGCAAAGAATTCCGATGAAGAGTTCGGCAAGTTGGCAGCTCAATATTCGATTGAACCTGTGTCCCGTGCCAACTTCGGTAAGGTTCCACCGATTCGTCGCTATTCGGGCAATCCTGTGTTGGAAGAGCAAGCGTTTGCTTTGAAAGCAGGTGAGTTGTCAGGTATCGTCGCTCTAGGTGACCAATACGTTATCATGCGATCACAAGGTTTCACGAAGCCTGTGGTACAATCGTACGATGAAGTGAAAGACGAGTTGAGCAAAGAGTTGCTCGAGAAGAAGTTGCGTGACGAAATGCAAGTTCGCTTGGATACTCTGATGAAGGATGCTCAAATCGATAACTTCTTAGAGAAGACCACTCAGACTGGCCGAATCGAAACAGCAACCGCACCAGCGGTAAACGTACCCAACAAAACTCGATAATGTGCTAGAGCAAGTCTCTTAGCATGAATTCACGAAACCCCAGGCGAGAGTTTATACTTTCGTCTGGGGTTTATTGTCCCTAAACTTGATCGGCAACCTGGGAGAGAGCAGCAATGGATCGCGAAACTTTGAAATCGGTACAAGCTCCGTTGAAGAAACTTTATCGCGAGCAGCCTGAGTCCGCGAAGGTTTCCATGCATTCCAAGGGAGTCGTCCGCATCAGCGATCAAGCATGCGAGGTGGAGACGTCTTCTGGCAAAGTGGTGGCAGGCTTACATCGTGCAGCTGGGGGTGACGGCAGTGGTGTTTGTTCGGGTGACATGTTGTTAGATGCTTTGGTGGCTTGTGCGGGTGTGACTCTAGGTGCAGTGGCAACCGCGATGGGCTTGAAGATTGAGAAGGCCACGATTGAAGCTGTGGGGAAGATGGACTTTCGTGGAACGATGGGTATTTCGCCTGATGTGCCGGTGGGAGTCGAGCATATTGAGTTGCATGTGAATCTAGCGAGTCAAGAACCGCCTGAGCAATTGGCTAAACTGATGGATCTGATGGAGCGTTATTGCGTGATCTATCAAACCTTCCAGCAAGCCCCCATCGTCGAAACCTCCTGGTCGATCGTGTAGGGTGTGTGAAGTAAACGCTTGACCGTTTGATTTCACAAGCATTGCATCAATCTTGTGTAACGCGGTTTCCAAGTCTGAAAATTCGTTTACGCAACACACCGTGGAGTTGATGCACAGGCGAAAGGCGCGCGCGAGTGACGCCGCATCAACTTAATCATTCATCATCGCACAATCAACTTTATCTATGGTTAACCCGCGATCGATTGGCGCGCGCACCGACTACGAGTCAACTCCTCGGTGTGTTGCGTAACCGGATGGTTGGCCCGAGGAAACCGTATGGCACAATGGTGATATTTGGTTGGTTGGATCAAGCGATCAAGCGTTTACTTCACACACCCGACTCTGCTACTGGCTTGGTTTCCAAGCGATAGAAGATGGCCAATGGAAGAACCAGCAGTGCAATCATGAAGAAAACGCTGTTGATAGGAATCTTTAGAGCGATGGAGATCCACTCGAACAATTGATAGATGGGTCCGGAGATCATCATGCCGAGAAAGTTGCCTTGGTTCATGGTGGCGATCATACGCCCCTTGAGTTCATCAGGTGGTCTTTCTTGCAGGAAAACTTGGAGCGGAATCGAGTAGATGGCGGCGGCGACTCCGATGCCGATCAATGCGATGCGGCAGCCCATGTCGCCAATAAGAGGCGTTCCTTTTCCATTCCAGAAGCTGAGGGCGATCAGAAACAGGACAATTCCCCACAGCCCGATCGTGACGAGTTTCTTTGATGTCGTGAAGCGGAGCAGGAAAGAACCGAGTGGGGCTCCGAGCATGATGCCGATCGCAATGAGGCCGACCAGTACTCCAGTATCTTCTTTGTTCAAACCCAACGGGCCAGCTCCGAGTCGGTTTACCGTCGGCATGGCCATGGAAGAGACCATCCAAAAAACACAGGAAACCAACAGCGCCAATAACAGTGGGCGATCGCGAAGCAGGAGGTTCTTAATGTCGTGGCTAATAGCCAGCGTATCCCAGGTGAATGGAGCATCGGGCTGGGCAGGCTTAAGGCGACGGACCATCAACGAGGTCAATGTTCCGACGACAGCTATTCCGATGCACACGATAGAACCGATCCACAATAGCTTGAATGATGGTTCTTCCGGTGGTTTTACTTCGGGGACAAGTTGATCGAAGAGTTTACCGGCGAAGACAACGCCAAAGATGATGGCCAAAAATGTGGTCATCACCATCAGGCCGTTGGCTCTCGGAAGAGCTTTGGGATGAAACAGTTCAGGCAGAATGCCATACTTTCCAGGACCAAAAAAGGTACTTTGCATCGCCATCAAAAAGAGTACCGTCCACGTTCCCACAAACCCAAAATAGTCATAGAACAAGAATGCCAAAAGTCCCAGAACCATGACGGCGATTTCGGCGACTTTGCTGTAGACGATGATCGGCGTTTTGCTAAATCGATCGGAGAGGTATCCAGCGTAACCCGAGAAAATAACAAAGGGGAGCGAGAAGACGAACGTAGCCCAGCCTTGAGAGTCAGTCCCTTGTTGTTGCAAGGCAGGGGCAGCACCTTGAGCAGCGGCGTCGGCGACGACTATGGTGACGGGCATCGCCATTAAGAGCACAAGTTGTTTATAGACGTTGTCGTTAAAAGCACCCAGGAACTGGGTTAGCAACATGCCCCAAAAAGACTTGTTCGTCGCTAAGCTCGTCGCAAGTTCAGTTGATTCTGTTTTTGAATCCATGCAGTACACCATTCATGGTCAATGTTGGCTCAAGCTAAATGAACTTCACGTCGGCAAAGGCCATTAGGTTGGCAGTGGCCAGCACGCGTGGTCCTACGATAACGCTTCAGTGCAGGGCTGGCTAGGTGGAACCCGAGAAGGCGACTTGACTAGCTATGAGAGGCTCGCGCAGGTTCGCAAAAGAAATGGTCCCAAGCTGCTGCAAAAAATGTATCCTTCTATAGATCCTGTAGCAGCGTTGGCTTAGCGCAGATCCCGTTTCGATTTTCGGGAATTAATTGAAAATCGCTGAAAATGCCGGTTTTTTCGACGTTAGAGCGTTTTGAGATATTCCAGAACAGCATTTCGTTGTGCAGGCGTTAGCTTCTCTGGAAAGTTGTGGCCAGCTGCACTTTTGCCAAACGCCCGGGTATCGAAATATTCGCGGCGTTGTTCAGTGGTCAGTTTCTCAGGCACCTCGTTTAATTCTTCGACTGTTAATCCAACCTTCTTGAAATCAGTCTCTTCTGTCGAGCGTTTCCAAACCACGGGCCGCTTATCCGGGTTGAGCAGATGCCAAAGTGTGGGAACGCTGCCGTTGTGAAAATAAGGAGCGGAGGCCCAGACGCCATCTAGTGGCGGGGCAACATAGCCGCCTGGTTCCGCCAGCGTGTTTTGTTTTCCGTTGAGAGCAAACCAGCTTTCGCCATAAGCTTGACGATGTTCGGCGGAGAGTGATTGATATCGAACTGGATCTGTTCCAATTTCATCCAGTGGAATGATCTGTTCGGGATACTTCCCCCCTGCCCCGTAGGTTCCATGGCAACTGCTGCATTGATCGACGAAGATTTTTTCACCTTCGCGTGCGAGCCCTGAGTCGATCGGACCAGAATACTTTGGTGATGGAACGCTTGATATAAATTCGAAGACATCGCGGAAATCATCTTCCCATGCGCGGAACTTCTCAGGGCCGTTTTGGCGGACGAGCATAAATTGCATGAGACCGCGATGACCTTTCTCTGCGAAACCGTCAATATAGAGATGATGTTTCTTATTGAAGTGCCACCAGGGTGGCGGATCCATATCATGATTGACTAACTTCGGTGCAGGTCTCCATTGAATCACATTCAGATCTGCATCGCGAAAATGCATCAAGGCCACACCAAACATCACTGCGTTCGAAGAGCCGCGGGTTGTTCCCAAGGGAAGAAACGCGGAACCGAGATCCATGTGTGTCAGCGGCTTGCCGAGTTGTATTTTCAAGAGCCGGACTTCTTCGGTTAGTGTTTGTAATGCATAACGATTATTGGGCGCACCCGGATAAGTCGCTCCATTCACTTTTCCTCCGTGACACGCAAAGCAATTCATTACATACGAACCATCTTCGTTTACGACATATTGCAAGGGAGGAGGGAGTTGGTTGGGATTGTTTCCCACGACCCCGTCGGCTTGAATTGCTGGACGAGCGGTCAAGCCGAAACGATCCCAGAAGACTTCAGCCAACTGTGTGTTTGTTGGCTCAGTTAATTTGTCTGCGGATACTGAGTCGGATGTCTTCGCCTTGCGTTGTGCCATCTTCCAACTCGCTTTGGCTAATCGATAGGCAACATCGCTATCGAAATCGCTCGGCAAATAGGCTGATCCAACCAAGTGGTCATAACCACGTCGGGCCGCAGGAGACAGTTCGCTCAGCCATCGGTTCGCCTCGCCGCGTGTCGCAGCGGTACCGGTGGCTGTCGGTTCTTCTCCCCGCACAGAGCTACCCACAGCCAAAAAAATGAACCCGATGAAAAGGATGTTTTTCAGAGAACTGACAATCTGTCTCATAGTGATGTTACTGACCAAACGAACGAAGGACATCGAAACAGAAGTACCTAAGGCTGTTGCCCTATTATACGTGTGAGGCGAGGGGTGTGAGAATGTGGTAAGCTGTGTGAACCGAAGTTCTCGCCGAGAGTTCACCGAATACTGAGGCCATTTTGCTAAGTGGGGCCAGGAGATGGGGTGGATTTGTGCAGATTTGAACGCGATTTGGGACTGGGCCGATTAGAAAGTAAGACCGATGGCAAGCAGCGAACGAGCAGTAAAAAGGGTGGTTGGTGTTGGAGAGGTTTTGTGGGATTGTTTCCCTTCCGGTGATCGTTTGGGTGGCGCTCCCTTGAATTTTACCGCTCATTGTCAGCAACTTGGGAGCCGTTACGGCATTCAAGCTTCCATGTTGAGTCGTGTTGGCAACGATCCTTTAGGTATGCAAGCGATTCAGCAGATCGAGCAACTTGGTGTGGATACCACGTATCTACAAGTCGATTCGACTCATCGAACCGGCATCGTTCGCGTGGAACTGAATCAAGGTGAGCCAAGCTATGAAATTGTGAATGATGTAGCTTGGGACTATCTGCAATGGAATGAGCGTTTAAGTGATTTAGCGAAAAGTGCCGATGTGGTTTGTTTCGGTTCACTGGCGCAGCGACATGCGAACTCTCGCGAGGTGATTCAGCGATTTCTCAAAGAGACTACAGCCTCTATTCGCCTGTTCGACATCAACTTGCGGTCCCCGTTTGTATCGAGCAAGGTTGTGTTGGGATGCATGGCTTATGCGAACTATGTCAAGTTGAACGAAGATGAGTTGGGATGGCTGGCAGATGAATTGGGCGTACCACGTCGCGATGAAATTGAATTGACAGCCCTTGCGGTGCGATACGAACTAGCACTTGATGCGTTGTTGTTAACGCGTGGTGCACTCGGATGTTTTTATGTGACGAGTACCGATGTGATCGGCGCCGAAGTTCCCCGAGTAGAGTTAGCGGCTGATGCCAATGCGGTGGGCGCTGGTGATGCGGCAACGGCAGCGTTTGTAGTTGGCTTATTGCGGGGCACACCTATTGCAGAAATCGTAGCGCATGCGAATCGGGTTGGGGCTTTTGTTGTCAGCCAACCCGGCGCTGTACCGCATATACCTGAATCGTTGCTTTAGGTTTGTGATCAGGCTACTAGGCAATCGGCAAGAGATCGGCTTGGACCCCTTCGATCACTTCGGTGTTGATCTGTTGACGGTCTTCGGCGAAGGCCAACATCAACGCCAAATCGCCAAGACGATTGATGCGCCGTGGAATGCCACCCGACAACACATGGATCGAATCGATAGCGTCGCGCGTAAAGATACGCTCTGCATCTCCGCCGCAACAGCGAACGCGATGCTGAATGTACGAAGTAGTTTCATCTGCTGTGAATGGACTCAATACGCATTTCACTGCGAGTCGTTCATCCAACGGTTGATATCGGTTTACTTGGGCCAGCAGCGTGGGCAACCCCGAAAAGATCATCGTCCAAACGCTTTCGCCTTCCGATTCATCACTCAAAAGATTGAGAAGCAAACGGGCTGTTTCCAAACCGCTATAGCTTTCCATCAGATGAGCTTCTTCGAAAACCAGGACGGGATGCCGGCCTTGTTCCACAAAGCGACGCAATGAGTTTTGAATCGAAAGAACGGCATCCGCTGTATCGATATAGGTGCGAGTTTCTTCAGCGGGATTAAGAGATTGAGCGATGTACCGCACCAGTTCCGTTGGGTTCAACGCCGGATAGGACACAGTGATCAATGGAGATGAGTTCTCTGGTAAGCGAGTACGCAACAATTGCACGATCAGGCTTTTGCCAACGCCCGTTTGTCCACACAGCAAAGCGAGTCCGCGGCGATTCTCAATCGCATAGATGAGTTTCAGCAAAGCCGCTTGATGACATTCTGCCGGATAATACGCGGAACCTTTGCCAACGCTGTTTTCAAAGGGGCGACCGTTGAGCTGCCAATGCTCTTCGTACATTTTAAGATTCCTTCTTATCCGAAGCGATTTGTCGGCAAGGTTTAACTTGCAACGTTGAACGATTAGGAGTTGGTAAAGTTCTCGACGATACCGACAGAACTTATGCCCATGTTTTTGATGCGACGAATAGCAGTTTCCATTCGTTGCTGGTCTTCGATGCGACCATCGGTAACCAGAATCATGGCATCGATGGTTTCGTTGGACTCAGTACCGATCAAGCGGTTATCGAGCGAGTTGATATACGTTGCATCAATGACGATCAAGTCAAATGATTCGCGCAAACGTTCCAGGACTGCGGCGATGTACCGATCGATATGGGCGAGTTTTGGAGATGATTCATTCGCGGTCAATGGGATCAAGGTGAGTCCATCTTCGATGGAGTGAATCGCGATTTCTTCAAGTGGCAAGCCTTCTACAATGGCATCGTTCCAGCCTTGGGCAATTTCCAAGTTGAGCGAATCCGCCAATGCGGGAGATTCAATATCGCCATCGAGCAATGCAACTTGAATGCCGCGTTCTGCAACGCTGCGTGCAATACAACTAGCGACTGTGCTTCGCCCTTCTTTTTCTGTTGGACTTGTAACCAACAATACCTGTAGGCCTTGGTGGCATGCGTCTGCAAAATGAGCTGCGACCTTGGAAAAAGCTCGTTCCTGTTCATTCATTAACTTGCTTTGGATTTCTGGCCAAGTTAGAGAATCGACTTCCCAGGCTGCTTGGAAAGGTGCCGCTGCAAATTTGGTTTTTGCAGTTTCTGTTTCCTGTATCGCTGGTCGGTCGGTACGAGTGGTCTTGAAATGTCCAACGGCTGGCATCTTCAGTGTGCTACGAGCTGCTTCCTGCGAAATGGTGCGGGCAGGCTTCTCGTCGCTGACAGGGCTTGATGCGGCTGCGACAGTTGCAAGCGGTTTAGTTTCGACGGCCTGTGATGGAGTAGCGCTGCGGAATGATGCTGGTGCCGCTGCTGGAGCATCGACGCGAACCCCAGTTTTGACCGAAGAGGAGGATGGCATGCGCTCTGTCGATGAGCCAGCCAGGTTTTTGATCGGTTGCGTTGGAGTATGCTTTGGTGATTCTACTTGGATTTGCGGAATGTCATTTGGACTTGCCATAAACGCTTCGCTTGCCACTGCTTCTGGGCTTGGAGCCGTTTGGTTTTGAGCCAAGTAGCTCGCCAAGGTACGGCGACCTGTGTGAGAAGCTACTGCGCTTACGGTTTCCGCTGGTTCGTTGGTGTTGGCCGCAGTCATGTGAGGATATGGAGGTAAACGATGGCCCCCATGACGAGATTGCATCGCCCCTGATGAGCTTTCGGTACGAACGACTTCTGCCTGGCTCTGTGTGTTGGCTGTTGAAGTTGGACTTTGGTGCACATGCTCGGCAGCTTCACCCATGCGCTGATGGCGAGTGTGTAAATTGCCAGCGGCATCCACGCGATACCACCGACCTGTTTCGGTCGGGGCCTCTTCATGTGATGG
>JAFLCP010000151.1 GCA_017303505.1 Planctomycetota bacterium
ATTACCTGCTCCTTGGAACGATGCTTGATTGACAGCGCCGGGATAGGAAACCTGCGTATTGTAATTCGCTGCAGTTACTCCATTGAGCAACACCTCATTCGATTGATTTGGCTGAGGGCCGCCTGAACTTCCAGGCATCCCTGCAGGATAAACAGTTTGAGGATAGTTGTTCATTGGCTGTTGTGGCATCGAATTATTCATTGGGAGACCAGTGACACCAGCCGATTGCAACATCGCTTGTTGTGTCATTGGTTTTTGCATGCCAGCTTGCATCGACTGGTATGTTCCTGTCGAACCATTGATGATTCCATTAACCGCTGGATACGATTGCGAGCGAGCCATCACCGCTTCGGGTGTTCGACCTGGGAGAGTTAGCTCTGCAGGATCACCATAAACCACCTGCTCACCTTCCATCTTGAAGATCGGAATCAACGAAACGCGTTTCACATTTCCGCCTGCTTCATCCCACGGAATCCAAATGCTGTAAGAGGCACCTAGATCCGATTTGCTGAAGCGTTCAGCGAACTGCTCAGGCGAGAACTTGAACTTCTTATCAGGAACAGTTTTCTTCTCAGGACTTGGAGCGGAGGTCAACGTGATGTTAGGTGCGGGCTCTTCATAGCCATAAATCATCAACTCGCCCTTCACAGGTACAGCGACGCTCTTCTCGTTATAAAAGTAGAGACGACCACCGAACCCTCGCATTGCAGGTTGGCCAGGAGTTGTCATCACATCGGGACTCCAAATGACCGCAATGCGTTGCGGTCTTTGGTAGTCTTTGGCGAAGCGACTCAATGGCCACTCGACATAATCTTTTGCTTTACCCCAATCGCCCAAGGAGGTGCAACCGGTGCTTAAGCCGACGGCGGTCAGCAGCAAAAGAAGAGAGATTCGAGTTGATTGATACATGTTGTTTCTTCCTTGAAACACTGATTTTTGATCTCTGGTCGCTCACAAATCTAGTTGCCTACCAACAACCTACTATCGTCCGCTTGTTCCTTGCGGCTGCATCGGTTGAAAAGTCTGCGGAGCTCCGTTGGGATTGGCTGGCACATAGTTGCCAGGCATCTGTGGCTGTGAGAATCCGTTTTGGAATTGAGTCTGTGGGACTGTTTGTGGCCCAGGACGTTGCTGTGAATAGAAGCTAGCCTGAGTTGCATTGACATCGCCGTTCCCATAATAGGAGGCTGGATCGATGCTTGCAGGATCCACAACTCCGCTCGAATCAGGCACTGCAGGCACAGGTTCGCCTTCCAAATACTCAGTTTCTTCAGCTGCCTTTTGCTTGTAGCGTTCACGTTGCAAGATGGATTGCTCAGCCCCATCGATGATGGTCTGAGGCATTTCTGGATACATCATTGCTCCGGCCGTTGGGCCCCACAAACCATGACCGCCGTTCAAACCAACATCGCCGTGCATTTCAAGGATATCAGCCAAACACCAGCTCATACGTGAAGATTCAACTTCCTTCAAGATGTTCAATTCCTCTTCGAGGTTAGCAAGACGAGGTGTCATGATAATAAGCAACTCGGTTCGCTTTTCAATTTCAATATCAGATCGGAACAACAATCCCAGAACAGGAATATCAGCGAGGTAAGGAATTCGTCGCGAGGCCGATTCACGTTGCTTGGTGATCAATCCAGCAAACACCACCGTTTGACCGTTGTAGGCACTAATCACCGTATCAGCTTGGGTACGGTTAATAATCGGCGAGGTAACAGGTGTACCATCTGCGGATACCGCGATCTGAATACCTTGGGTGTTTGAAAGTGACGAGCGTTCTACAGCCACATTCATCACAATCAAACCATCTTGGTTCACTCGTGGCGTGATATCCATGATCAAACCGACGTCTTCTTCCGTCACACCCGATTGGAAACCAGCGTTCGTTGTGGTCACGCTCGATACGCGTGGTACCGTTTGGCCCACTTGAATACGGGCAGGTTGCCCATCCAAGGTCATGATTTGCGGACGGCTGAGAACTTGCAAACGAGCTGCGTCATGTAAGGTTCGCAACAGAATGTTCACCGAATCGCTAGCTGCAGAAAGAACCAAACCACCGTAACCGAATTGCCCAGCTCGACCAAGGTTAAAGGACGAGGTAGCTTGCCCGGCCAAGTTATTTCGCGTCGCCTGTGACTGAGCTGAGCTCGCATTACCTAAAGCAGCTCCGTTGAAATTGAAACCTGGTGCCAAAGAGGTGCCAGTGGCCACGCTTCGGTCAAACAACAGAGAATCTTGTAAGCCGAGTTCAGCTCCCCATTCAAAACCGTCGTCCAAAGCAACTTCCGCGATCAACACTTGAACCATCACCATCGGTGGGCGACGATCGAGAGACTCGATGACGCTGCGAATCGTCTGATAGTATCGAGGTGAGGCACTGATCACCAAACTATTCGTTGCCGCTTCAGGCACCACAATAATTTCGCGATCGAACTGTTCTGTTCGTGTAATCGATTGATTGAACAATAATGTCTGCTGAACGATCTGACGCTGCGTTGTGAGGAAGTTGTTCAAAGCGGTTGCCACATCGTCTGCTGCAGCGTTTCGCAACCAAATCACTTCGGTGATACGATCCGAAACTCCTTCTTCGTCCAATCGCAACAACAGTACTTCGATGACTTCCAAATCCGATGCGGAGCCCGATGCGATCACGCTATTGGTACGCGTGTCGACCGACACACGCAATTGAATCAAACTGCTTTCACCACCGGTTGTTAGACCTAAGTTCTGCTGACCACCTAGACCAAACAATCCACCCGTGGTACCTGCACCAGCAGTGACAGGGAGACCGAAGAGCTGTTGAACTACGGTTGCCAAACTAGTTGCGTCACCGTTTTTGATCGTAAAGACTTTAATCGCAGCTTCCGCACCTGGTAGTTGGTCAAGCTGTTCGATCAAGGTTGCAATTAAGGCCATGCTCTTAGCAGGAGCCCGCACCACAATCGTATTGTTCGCAGCGTTCGCAGTAACCACCACACCAGCCAAGATACCGGAGTCGATGGTTTCGCCACCGTTTCCGTCTGTAGTGATCATGGTGAGCTTTGAACTAATAGGCGTGGCTCGACCGGTGGTCGCACCACCACCTGCACCACCACCTTGGATTTGTCCAGCAGCCGCTTGTCCGGTTATCGCGGCTTGCAACACTGGCTCCAAATCGGTTGCGATCGAATTTCGCAACTGGAAGACTCGCATCTCGTTTTGAGCTGTAGTGCTTTCCACATCGATTTCTTCAACCAACTTGGCCACCTCGATCATATCGCGAGGACTTGCCTGAATAATCAATGAGTTCGTGCGATAGTCGGCGGTTACCTTGACGCGAACACCTAAAGCAGTTCGCTCAGTGTCCGCACTTCCAGGACGCTCAACAAAGAAACCGCGAACTGTAGTTTCTGCATCGACGGCCGATGCGTTGATCAAGCGGAACACTCGCAATTGGGACGAAGGATCAAGCGGCTGATCCAACTTGTCCAGCAATTCCTTAAGTCCTACCAAAGCTTCCTTTCGACCGATCAACAACAATGCGTTTGGCTGACCTAGAGGCGTAATGCTCACCGTGCCAGTACGCGAAGCCAAAACTTGCTGATAGAGATCACGCACCAATGTGCCCAAAGCCACGCTGTCGGCATGTTTGAGCACCAGCACTTCAATTTCCGGTTTGGTTTGATCGCTCTGTTGTTTGATTTGATCGATAACTTCCAACACGCGTTGCACGTCGCGTTTGTTACCGCGAACAATCACAATGCCGAGCTCGTTGACGAACTCCAATTGAACATTGCCAAACAACCCAGACTGTGCATTCAGCGTATCGATCGTGCCGATCGCTGTCGCAGGATCTTCGGGTTGTTGCAGTTGCGGTTGATTCAACATCGCCTCTGCATTCTCTTCCTCTTCTTGTCCGTTCTGCTGTTGCGATGCAAAGCTCACGAGGCGAACGGCCCGCTTCACGCTCTCAGGATCGGCTGGACCAAGATTGAGAATATGTGTCGCTGGAGCACCCGTTTTTTGGGCTTGGTCCAATGCTTGAACGACTTGCATCCAACCAGCCACAGCAGGAATACTTCCCTGGAGGTTGACTTGATTGAGACGACGATCGACTTGAAGAATGTCCTGAAGGCCCGTTGGGCTGGGGATTCGGAACTGAGCCAACTCCCCATTTCGCTCGGTGTTGACTGTCACCTTAGGACCGGCGACGGTTCTAACCGCATCTTCAAATTCGCGCCAAGTTAGATTCTTTAGTGCGTAGCTGTTTTGAGTGTAGGCATCAGGTCGAACACCACCGAAGTTGTTGAGCCCCAACTGCGACGCTTCTTGTCGAAGCTGTTGCATCTTGCCGGCGATTTGCGCCTGCACAGAACTGGGTGCCATCACCATCAAACGCCCGGTTTGCGGTTCGGTGCTGACTCGAACCCGCGGGTTGTTGGCGAAATCAAGTTGAAGACGAGCGGACACAGCAGCCACTATATCGGGTGGCAGATCATAGAACTGCAACCTTGATGCGTCGTTGTCCACTTGAATTGAAACCGCCCCAGTAGGGGTATTTCCAGCATATTGCGGCAACTGTTGCGACATTGCGACAGTGGCAATATTGACCACGATAATGGACTGGAAAATGCTGCGAAGTGTCGTTTTCACCGTACGGGCCCTTCCATGGCACCTGAATCAAAGCGATTTTCCGTGTGTCGCATCTTTTCGACAGCTCCGGCGGAAAATCGGGACGTACCGCTACCACCCCTATCTTCGTCACAATCCCCCTAATCCATAAAAGAATGTCGCCCTACTTTCGTTAAAAACGGCAAAGTTTACCAACCACCACCTTTGGGTGTGCTTGAGACCAATTTACACCAAAATCCGTACACCAATAACGTGCAACAAGCTGAGAAAACTGAGTACACTAAAGGAGTTGCGGTCGCTGTATCGTTAGTAGAGCCCTGCACGACGGGAACACTCCTTTGGTTAAGAATGCTATGGCTAGCAAATTAAAAAATTATTTTTGTTTTCTGGCAGCGTCGCTGCTGGCATTGTCGTGCGCTCCAATGAGCCAGGCTGCCCCTCAAGACGAGGCGGCTGCTGCGACTGAAACTTCGGCAGCTTCCAAGCCGACGGAAAATTCGGAAACAGATAACACCCCTACCGGCCTGATCAACGCAGAGATCGCGAAAGCTTGGGCCGATCATGGCGTAAAACCATCCCCTCCCGAAGAAGATGGAAAATGGTGCCGTAGAGTTTATTTGGATGTATTGGGTCGCATTCCTAGCATCACTGAATTGGATGCGTTCGTTAAAGACAAATCAAAAGACAAGCGAGAAAAGCTCGTCGACAAACTGCTTAATGATCCTGCTTACACAGAAGAGTATGCCGCAAATTGGAGCACTATTTGGACCAACGTTTTGATTGGTCGCAATGGTGGCATGGAAGATGATACTCTCATCAGCCGCGATGGTATGCTCAAATATTTGCGTGACTCATTCGCTCGCAACAAGCCATATGACCGCATGGTATTTGAGTTGGTAACAGCGACTGGCAGTACCAAACCGGGCACCGACAACTTCAATGGTGCCTCCAATTTTTTGGTGATGAAAGTCAATGAAGAAATGGCTGTGCAAGCGACTGCTGCCGTTTCAAAAGTTTTCCTCGGATTGCAAGTGCAGTGCACTCAATGCCACAACCATCCATTCAATCAATGGAAGCAACAAAAGTTTTGGGAGTTTAATGCGTTCTTCCGCCAGACCCGCGCTCTACGCCGATTTGTTCCAGGTGGCCGTGATATAGATCACGCGGAACTTGTCGATCAAGATTTCGCAGGTGAAGGTGGACAACCGAGCGAAGCGGAAATTTTCTATCAGCTTCGCAATGGTCTTACGAAGGTCGCATTCCCAGTTTTTGTCGATGGTACGGAAATTGGCAAGAGTGGCTATGTTACTGAAGTCAATCGTCGCCTTGAACTTGGCAAGTTGGTTTTGCAAAGCGAGTTCCTGCCTAAGATGGCTGTGAATCGCATGTGGTCACATTTCATGGGTTACGGCTTCACGCGCCCCATCGACGACTTAGGCCCTCACAACCCATCGTCCCATCCTGAGTTGCTAGAACAGTTGGCTCAAGAGTTCAAAAAGGCGAGCTACGACAACAAGGCATTGATCAAATGGATTGTTTTGTCGCAACCCTATCAATTGAGCAGCCGCGCTACCAAAGACAACCAAAAGGATGATCCAGCTTCGGGTGAATCGCCAAAGTTCACCCACTTTTACACACGCCAGATGCAAGCTGAAGAGTTGTATCAGTCGCTGGTTGTAGTAGCTGGTTCGAACGCATCGAAGGGAAATCTCGATCAACAACAACGTCAACGCGATATGTGGTTACGCCAATTCATCATTGCGTTCGGCACGGATGAAGGCGATGAAGCCACAACATTTAATGGCACAATTCCACAAGCTTTGATGATGTTCAATGGGGAATTAGTGCAACAAGCGACTTCGCTGGACAAGGGGAGTTGGTTGAAACAACTAGCCGACGCGCCGACGAAGAATCAAGAGAAAGTCAACCAGTTGTTCCTTGTGGGTTTGGCTCGTAAAGCACGAGCAGAAGAGCTAGCTGTTTCAGTGAAGCTCTTGCAAGCACGCGAAGGAAAAGTGGATGAAATGCTGCAAGACATGTGGTGGGCGATTTTGAATAGTAACGAGTTTATCATCAATCATTGAGAAGCGTGGAGCAAAGTTCATGGTACCTTCTTTTCTAACACCTACGGGTATGACACGACGCCACTTCATGAAGCACCTCGCTGGCGCTTCAGCGATGCTTGGCTCTTCGCTTGCACTTGGACATTCGCTTCGAGTTCATGCCGATGATTTGAAAAAATCGAAAAAGTCAGCCATCTTGTTGTGGATGGGTGGCGGTCCCTCCACCATGGACTTGTGGGATCTAAAGCCAGGAGCGATCACTGGTGGTCCGTTCCAACAAATCAAGACCAGTGGCGATGTTCAAATTTCCGAACATCTTCCCATGATGGCTCAACAAATGCATCACATGGCCATCGTTCGTTCGATGAGCACGCGTGAAGCCGACCATAATCGTGGTCGCTACTACATGCACACCGGTTATGTACCCAACCCAAACGTTGAATATCCAAGCTATGGTTCGGTTCTGTCACACGAACTGATGCATCAACGACCAGAACTGGAAATCCCTCCGTTCATTTCGGTCGGTGGTGCCAGCGAAGGCCCTGGTTTCTTGGGTATGGCATGGGCACCGTTTACGGTTAGCAGCAACGGTCGCATTCGCAACCTGGAAATGCAATTGAATGAGAAGCGTCTGATCCAACGCATGGCAGCTCTCGATTTGATCGAAACAGGCTTCATCTCGCAACAACGCGGTACTGCTTCGGAAGATCATCGCAAGGTTCTGAAGAAGACCCTCGATTTGATGACCAGTGCGCAAATGCAGGCTTTCCGAGTTGAGACCGAACCAGAAGCTGTCCAAGAGCGATATGGCAAGAACAACTTTGGCCAAGGTTGCTTGATGGCTCGCCGATTGGTTGAAGCGGGCGTTCCATTTGTGGAAGTGGATTTGGGCGGCTGGGACAACCATGCTGACATCTTCAATACACTCAAAGACGATCGTTTGCCAGTTCTTGACCGAGCCATGAGTGCCTTGGTTGAAGACCTTGCTCAGCGAGAATTGCTTGATGACACCGCCATCATTTGGATGGGTGAATTTAGCCGCACACCAAATATCAATGCTGATACTGGCCGAGATCACTGGGCTCGCGCTTGGAGCGTCGTAGTCGGAGGTGCAGGTATCAAGGGTGGTATCGCAGTTGGTGAAACCAGCGAAGATGGAACTGCTGTAATCACAGAACCATATTCGTCAGAAGATTTGATGGCCACCGTTTGCAAAGCGTTGGGCATCTCGCTGGAAACCACTTATACCAGTAAGAACGGTCGTCCGATGAAGATTGCCAACAGTGGTAAGATCATCAACGGACTATTGGCGTAACTCGCTTGTAGGTTCGGATGGATTTAATGTCGGAACACCCTCCCACGCAAGTGGCTGGTTCGTCTATGGAAGAACCCGGTGACAACCAGCCACAGGGAGGTGGCAGTCCATTGAATCCTGATTCAGAAGGTAACATAAGCAACTCATCAAGCTTGGACTTGGTATCGCTCATCCGCCAACATCAAGTTGGTTTGTGGCGATACCTTCGAGCCCTTGGGTGCGATTCAGCATCGGCAGAAGATCTCATTCAAGAAACATTCTTGCGAGTCTTCTGCCGACCGTTTGAACATAGAAATGATGCCGCAACGGGAGCTTACCTCCGCCGTGTTGCCCACAATTTGTTCATTTCGCAACGACGCAGAGCGAACAAAGTTTCGGTCACCGAACGAGCCTCTGACTTAGAAGAAGCTTGGACTCGGTGGGCAGGTTTTGACAACGGCGACGGAACCGTCGAAGCACTAAGAGAATGCATGGGACGACTCACCGAGAGAGCCCAACTAGCGCTCCGAAAACGATTTGCCGACGACATTAGTCGTACCGAAATCGGATCAGAGCTTGGCATCTCCGAACATGGCGCTAAAAACTTAATGCAGCGTGCAAAAGCACAACTGCGTGAGTGTTTGGAAAGCAAACTAAAATGAACGATCCATGGTCCGATCAAATCCTTGATAGCTTTCTTGACGAGATCATCTCGGGAGAGACACCTCCTGATTTGAGTAATCGGATCATGTCTCGTTTGGCTCAACGTCAGGCAGAAAACACTCATTCGGATATCCCGCTTCCAGAAGTCCCTGATGATGCGGATCAAGATCGCTCGTGGTGGCAACAGGTTGTCCACATTCCGCCCGTCGAATCGACACATCCCGTCCGATCCAGCTCTCAACCATCGGCCTTAGTTTCCAACTCGAATTCCAGCTTGAAGCGGTATGATGGCGGAAGTGGAGCAGGAAAAAAGAGTCGACAGACTGCTGCTTTGTGGATCGGTATGGCAGCATGCGTCTTGGCAATAGTCGCTTTATTCGCAGCCTTCCCCGAACTTTATCGTCCCTCCCCAAACATTGCTAAGCAGGAGCCCCAAACTCCAACGCGACCAGAAGCAAGCACTCAGAAAGTTGCCTCTTCCGGAAACGCCGCGCTTCCGAAAGAGCCCAGCGCTCCAGCTGTTCCGAAAGAGAACTCATTGCCAAGTCCAGAACGCTTGGACATTAATGGGCTCCCCTTCGCAGTTGTTGAGCCCGATGCGATGCCGACTCTCCCATTGGAAAACGCAGTCCCCGAAACAGATGCCGCATTGACCGACACTGAAATTATCGCCGAAATAAACACCGCTTTCACATCGCTTTGGGATCAGTACAAAGTAAAACCTGTGAGCTCGATCGATGACAAAGAATGGTTGCAACGAACTGCTTCCGTGCTGTTGAATACGACTCCATCTTCTTCACAAGTAGATTTGTTCAAGCAAACAGAAGATCCAAACAAGCGAAATTACCTGCTTCAGCAAGCGACTTCCAGCGAACGCTTTTCTCGGTACTTCGCTAAACAAATTGCCGCCGCTTTAGTGCCTGAAGAAAAAGAAGAAACAGCGCAGTGGCGAGAGGACTTTGAAGTTTGGCTCACACAGAACATCGCTCAGCGAACCCCTTACAACGAAGTCGTATTCAAACTCCTAACGGCCAATGCTGTTTCAGCAAAGAAAGGCGAGCCCAACGTTGGCGGTCCCGAAAACTATTGGCTGACCGCTCTGCAAGATCCGCATGGACATAAGGTTGCACAACGTGTGAGCACGCTTTGGCTCAACCAATCGCTGCAATGCAGTCAGTGCCATGATCAAGGAAGTAGCCCGGAAACATCTCAAGCCTCTTACTGGTCGATGTTGGCAGCTTTGAATTTAGGTGAAAAACCAGAGTATTTCTTCGAACGCAAAGATGGAACTCTTAGCGCAGCGGTAGCCGCACTGCCCAATGGTGAGTCAATCGATTCTCTCCCACCAGAACAACGTCGCGATGCATTTGCTAAATGGTTGAGCACGAGCCCCATGCTGGCGGAAGGTGCCGTGAATATGACATGGAAGTTAGTTTTCGGTGCTCCACTTGTATCCATTGAAGCAGCCGTTGAAGATCCCACTCACGCAGCGCGTCAAAAGCTTCTGAAAACTCTTGCGCAACAATTCCGCGTGCATCGCTATGACCTATCGAGATTAGTCTTGTGGGTTTCTGCAAGTCAACCATTTGCCACTCCGTCACGAGTCATTACACAACGGGATTGGTTATTGGCTTCTGAAACAGAATTGCGTGACATTCGAAATTCCGAAAATCTATTTGCCAATTATCGCCGCTTAGAAGTATCTGAGACACGTAACAACATTGAAACAAGCGGGCGAGACGTATTGCAAAATCTGGTGCGGTTTGAGCGGGAAGAGGCGGGCAATTCGTTGCGTCGCACTGTCTTGGCCCAGCCAATGCCCACGCAATCACTTCCAAACCAAAACCCTGCTACGCTTAGCGATGAACCGCTGCCAGCCTGGGAACAAAACCTTCGCTTGCATGCAAGCGCTGACTCCGATTCGTTCCATCAACAACTCGTAAGTCGTTTGCTGAAGTCGAAGCTTACTTGGCCTCAGCTTGTACAACATGCCCTCGGCCGAAATCCTTCCAGCCAAGAACTACGCTGGGCTGATGAGTTGTTGCAGTATCATGGCGGAGACAAACAGGTCACGCTGTTGAAGCTGCATTGGACAACCCACCAAACTATCGCCATGTAGTTTGATGGTGGCTGGGATTTTTCACGTAGCAAACTTGCAGCGTATTTCTAATCTGGGACGACGCCACGAATCTGGGACGACACCACGTTCAACTTGGCCGCATTCGCCATTTCCAATAAGGTTTGGCCAAACGCCAAGCCTTTGAGCGATTAGCGTTTGGCGAGTCAATACACCCATCTAACGTTGTGATTAGCGATCATTCGAGGTCGCACTCGAATAACGCATGATGTAATAGAGCAGCGTTAACACACTATGTAGGGTCGCTGCCACATAGGTCAACGCAGCCGCGTTGAGCACCTTGCTCACATACGGAAGTTCGGGTCCCGTGATGATACCCAGATTCACCAATTCGGTCTTGGCACGTGCGCTGGCATCGAACTCCACAGGTAAGTTGATCAACTGAAAGGCGACTACACCAGCAAACATGACGATTCCCACCAGCATGACAAATTTTCCGAGCGCGATGCCGGAGAAGAGCAAAGAAAAACCAATCATGATGGCGAACATCCCAAAATTGCTGCCGATGCTGGCCACCGGAACGGCCAAATTGCGAATCTTGAGAGGCGCGTAATGTTTGGCATCTTGTATGGCATGTCCTGCCTCATGGGCTGCTATACCGACAGCTGCCATCGAATGGCCTTGGTATACACCAGGACTCAACCGCAATACTTTTTGTCGCGGGTCGTAATGGTCGGACATCTCGCCCGGAATCTGCTCGATGTTCACATCGTAAAGCCCTGCGTCGTCCAATATCTTCCGGGCTGCGTGGAATCCGCTCATTCGCGCGCGCACCTGTGACATTTGGCGATAGGCAGAAGAAACTCGATATTGCGCAAACATCGCCAACAAAACCGCTGGCAATGTGAACAGCACCAACATGAAATCAAAGTAAAACATATCTTAGGGCGTCCCAAATAGTGTACTTAAATCGGGTTACTTGAGATTATAGCGTTTTGTCCAATGCCAAAATGGCGGAATCAAAATCGCTTCTCGCGCAGTGTACAAGTGATGCAAATTCCTTGCCAATTGATGGGTAATTGAGCTCCATGAATTGACTTTGGCAGGTATTGTGAACAAGCTGAATCGCAGTATTCCATACCTGTTTCTACGTGCGCGTCACTTAAAGAGTTGTGTCATGAGTTTGGAGCCCAATTCGCAATTTACTCGACCTTATTGGTTACGCAAGCTTGCGATTCTCATGGCTGGCTGTTGCCTAATGAGCTGTGCTCCGTCGGTAGTTCAAAATTCCTTCGACGCCACCGAAGTGGGTAACAAACCTGCGACGGATACCCCACTGATAGACATCGGGCGACTTGATGCCACTCTCAATCGAGAGCTCACCCGTCGACAACTCTCTTTGCAACGCCACGCGGCCTGGCAAATCATGCATGGCTTTCTCCCCTACGGCGAACAGCTAACTGTCCTGAATAATGGTCAGCCCGTCAATCTATTGGAACATCTTCTAGCGGGAGGAGCCATGTTGGGCTGGGAACTGTATCCAGGCGATACGATCCCCACAACCAAACGCAAAGGCATTATCACTCGACTCTCCGAAGCGGACTATTATGGCCAAGGTCATGTCGATCAATGGTTGGCGATCATGGCCCAGGCAGGCGTTCCGAAAGAAGCAGAAATCAAAGTCGGCGAAGCGACCTTTACGATTGAAGATTGGCTTCGACAATCGCAGTATGATGTTTCAAGAAACGTCACTGCCGAATATGCGTGGACACTCATCGCACTTAGCCACTACTTCCCTACCGAACGAAAATGGGTCGCCCGAGATGGTAACACCTGGGATTGGGAAACGATGGTCGAGTTTGAACTCAACGAAGATCTAGTCACTGCTGCCTGCGGCGGCACACATCGACTTGAGGCTTTAGCGATGGCTCTCGATACCCATCTCGCCAATGGTGGAAAGCTCGACGGAATTTGGCTTACCACTCGACAACGGCTTGACGCGGAAATCGAAAAAGTACGCCGTTGGCAAAACCGCGACGGAAGCTTATCCAGCCATTTCTTTGAACGTCCGGGAGCAACCGCCGACTTAGTCCAACGCCTCTCTTCGTCAGGCCATCTATTCGAGTTTGTGGTGATCGCAGCACCAGATGACATGTTGCGCGAGCGTTGGATCCAACGCGCCGCGCAACGAATCTGTGAATTGCTCGATTTAACAACCGAGCAAGATTTGGAATGCGGCAGTCTATATCATGCACTCAACGGACTGCGCGTTTATCGCGATCGATTGGCCGCTCAGCGTCCCAGCAATGATCCAGCATAAATCGATCTCGTCTGCGCGCGAGGCACAGCAATCGGCTTAGCTTCGATATCGAAAGGTACATTGTCTAGGCTGTTAGGAACAGGGACAGTTCCATAAGGCGTCTGTTCGTATTTTTGAACGCCGCAGTAGCGACTCATCGTTTCAATAATCTGTGAGTCATAGACCATTGTTCCTTCGGAATTGGTAACACCCAACGAGTCAAAGCCTCCAACGGTCACCATGCTCCCGTAACGATCGTGAAATTCGTAAGCCTCGACGCCTTGCTTGCGAAGCGCTGCTGCGAGCTTGTGAGCCCGAGCGGCTTGAATTTCATGATTCTTTTCGCTGGTTTTCAACTCACCCTTAGGATCCTTTTCGCCTAAACTAATCGCTTGAGACAAACTAAAGGTGGCGACGCGAACCGTATAACGTTTAGGACAAGTAAGGAGTGAAAATTCCGCTTGTTTATTGATGCCGACGATAAAGTCATCGACCTTAGGAGCTTGAAAGAACTCTTCTGGGAGCAGTGGGTTCTTGGTGATGAAGGCTGTCCCCATCGGCCCCTTAGCTTTTCGCTCTTCGTCATCGGTTCTCTTCCAGATGAAACGACGATAAGCATCTACCCATTCATTGCTTTCGATTTTGTTGTCACCATTCAAATCACCCTTGTTCTTTTCCAAACACTTGGGCTGCATATATTTGATGGCCTTCAGTTTCTCTTTTACTGCTGGATTGTCGATCGAATCAAACTCGCCAACCAGCACGGCATAACCATTGGTCGCCTGATCATTCATCGGCTTCACTTTGAAGACACGTCCATCAGCCGTGACACGTTCTTGACCAACCTCTTTGGCATAGTCAAAACTCTTCGCATGCACAAAGGCGTTCATCTTGAGCGTTTGCCGCAGCTCAAAGGCTAAGGCTTGGGCGCGAGCTTCCGCGTCAGCCCCAGTAAAGGTGTAAGCGTAGATCAACCAAGGGCCATGAACATCTTTTAGAACGAGATCGTTCACCGTTGGTTGTTTGCGGAACATGGCCAAAAATGAGGGAGGATCAGCATAAGCAGTGGTCGCATGCCCGAAACAAATTGCAATCAATGCCGCGCTAAATAGCTTTCGCAAGCCTTTGCGGTTCATAATCATCTTCCTCACTACGGAGTGAACGAATATCGGATTCGGCGAAAGAAACCAAGGGTTCCGTTTCAGCCTAAAACAGTCCCAAATGCGCACGGAAAGGCGCGTCTGGCTGGGTAACTACCAAAGTTCATGCGTCATGACCATACAGAAATTCAATGATGATCTTGAAATCGGACACGTTTCGAAATGGCAACATTATGTGGCCACAAATCATCATCCTCTGCGCCGCGCACAAACAGCCAATCACCGCAAACCATTACCAAGACTAGACTTACAACCACAAAACACCCGCCCCAAATCCTCGGCCCGCTGATTGCTCTTCTCTCCGCTGCAATCCGATTCGGCGAGCTTTGCCGACGCGATTTTTTCCCGTAATTGCGGACTGATCTATGCATGCATTGTGGCTGATCGAACTAACTGCAGCGATGGCGATTCAAGGACCGATTTGGAACCGAAAGCCAACCGCGCTCCCGAACCGAATGATCAAGGACTATTGGACCTACAGTCGCCAACGCATCAATCAATGGCATGAACAACTGCACCGAATCAAAGAACATCTTGATCGCCCCGGCGCCATACGTCGTGCCGCCTTATGGGCCGAAGCCCAACCCGTTATCGAAGAGATCTTATTGAGCGAGATGTTGACGCGCTATTTGGCTAGTCACACTTCTTTCCTCGAAAGAACACAACTGGATGAAGATGCTCATCCGATCGCCAGAAACATCTTCGTCTCGCATAGCGAAGCCAGAAACCGCTGCCTCCACTTAATGCTTTATGCACCAGGCTTGCCCGTCGAACTCTCAGTGCACCTCAACCGTCTACGCTTTTTGCTGGAACGATGGGTCGATCAAATCCTGGGTTGCATGCCAATTGACATCGACGTACTTCCCTATTGTTTCTCAGAAGAACAAATTGAGGAGGCGCGGAAGAGTCAATTCGGGGACACCAATGAAATCAGTAAACGCTTATGGTGGAGCTTGCTCCTGGCGGGTCTTCGCGGAAACATCAGTGGACAGTTGGACCGTCGACCGAATAGCCCACGCCTGAACGCCCTCATCGCCCAACAAGTTTTGGGGATGTTTCATTTCGAGTACTTCGATGACTTTGGGCTATTAAAATCGGTTCGCATCCAAGCCATCGAAGCAACCACATCAGACACCGATGCACAGCGAAATGACGACAGCTTCGAACTCCAAGCGCCATTGAATACCTTGCTGTCGAAGAAGCGAGAAATTCACTGGGTTAATCGACTTGCATGACAATTACCTGTCAGAACTCACTCGGAATGCAATGGATAAGGAAGATGACTGATCGAGTTAAAGAAATCGAGAGTCCATGCCTTTCCATCCCATCGCAGGGCGGTTGCTGAAGCATTAAAGATTGGACCAAGACTTTCCACATCGAGTCCTGGCGACAACATTTGTTTGAGGATGAGCCTTTTGAAATCGGCGTGAATAACAGCAACGGCATAGTCGTTAGCGTGATTCAATTGCGATTTGAACCAATCGATTACACGAGCGGTGCGTTGGTCACAAAGCGATTGCGATTCAAAGGGCTTTCTGAACCACCATCCATCCTCGGTAATTTGTGAGTCGATTGCATAATCGGGATATCGTTTCCTCAACTCCGAGGCTCCCATTCCCGCTTCTCCCGTTCGACCGATCGCCTGATAGCCGCTGTAACATCCACCGAGTTCATGCAGGTCGATGTGAACATACGGAGTGAGTAAGCATCGTCGTCGAATCGCTTCGGTAGTATCAAGCGACCGTTTGAAGGGACTACACCAGAGTGCCGTGACGGGCATCGATTTTATCCACGCCCCTAATTGTTCAGCTTGTTCGAGTCCCAAATCGGTGAGTCCCGGATCATGGACTCTTTGATGGTCTGGGAGAGCATTATTGGCTGACTGAGCATGTCGTACCAACACTAACCGCATTATCTTCTTCCTTGAATCTCTCGCGAAAAGGTTAACGTCGATCGCGTGAATTGCGATTCGAAAAATGATCGCGAAAAGCATCGAACAACAACCATTGAATCGCCAATATGAGAACTGGCGTGACAAACATAAACAACTGGCTAACGGCAGAACTCTCCAACCATCTGCGTACACCGCCACCTGCATCATCGAGCTGTGACACAAAGCCGAAATAGAGCGAAATGCAGAAGACCGCATTGAAAACCAACAGCACGCCACTGATGGCCATCGTCACCAACATCCAGAGACAGCCTGACCCAAGAAAGAACTGACTCAATCCTTTTGGCTTGGTCGAAGAAGAATCCATAGTTTCGTCTGTCCGTCTATCCGACAATGGGGCCACTCTCGATTTTCACAACGTCAAAACGGTTTTCCAAGCGGTGAGTGCCTACGTCAATCGACTCGCAAAGAAGTAAAAGATGTTTCGGGTTTCATGATAACGAATCTTCCCTACTGATAGGAGCAGAAGGGACGATGTTTCTCAAATAAAAATCTTGCAAACGGTGCATACTAAGAGGGGCCAGCCAACAAAAAACGGGAAGCATGTTGCCATGCCTCCCGTTCGCTTTTTTATCAACTAAAAGTTGGGGTTCATGAAAGTCTTAAGTACCCACAATTCCGTTGGTTCCTGTGCCCGAATCACGTCCGCCATTCTCCCACGGAGTAACGCTGGCAGTGCGTGCAACAGCGTTATCTGTGCCTGGAACAACACGTGGGCCAGGCAAAGTTGCCTCAACCAATCGCTTTAACTCTTCCCCATCGATCGACTCTACTTCGATCAGCCGTTTGGTGACCGCTTCCAGTGCTTCGCGACGTTCCATCAAAATTTGATGCGTCGAAGAGACAGCTTCATCAATGATTCGTTTCACTTCGAGATCAATTTCACGAGAGGTTTGTTCGCTGTACTCACGAGACGTTGCTTCCATACCACCGCCAGCCAAAAATGGCGAACGATTGGACTCGCGATAATTGACTCTTCCTAAACGACTCATACCGTATTCCATGACCATACTTCGAGCGATGGCCGCACAGCGTTCCAAGTCGTTTTGAGCACCGGTGCTAATATCTTTGAATACGATTTCTTCTGTGAGCGTACCAGCCAACAGAACTTGCATCTGAGCTTCAAGTTCGGATTTAGTCATAAGGTATCGATCACCTTCGGGACGTTGCATCGTGTATCCGAGAGCAGCTAATCCGCGAGGAATGATAGAAACTTTATGCACTGGATCGGTATTGGGAAGACTGTAGGCCAACAAAGCGTGTCCAGCTTCGTGATAAGCCACACGTCGTTTTTCATCTTCGCTCATGATGCGACGTTTCTTTTCCAAACCGGCCGTAACACGCTCCACTCCGTCATTAAACTCTTCTTGGCCCACCAAAGATTTTCCTTTGCGTGCCGCGAGCAAGGCAGCTTCGTTGACCAAGTTAGCCAAGTCTGCGCCGACGAATCCAGGAGTGATACTGGCGATTTCTTTCAACGCCACATCAGGGCCTAACTTGACGTTCTTAACATGCACCTTCAGAATTTCTTCACGGCCTCCCTTGTCAGGCCGATCCACCAACACGTGTCGGTCAAATCGTCCAGGACGGAGCAGGGCAGGGTCCAATGTTTCAGGACGGTTGGTAGCGGCCATGACAATGATGCCCGTATTCGCGTCGAATCCATCCATTTCAACAAGCAACGCATTCAATGTTTGCTCGCGTTCATCATGACCGCCCATGATGTTGCCACCGCGACTCTTACCGAGAGCATCCAGTTCATCGATAAAAATGATGCATGGTGATTTACTTGCCGCTTGCTGAAACATGTCGCGTACGCGAGCCGCACCAACGCCCACGAACATTTCTACGAAATCGCTACCGGAGAGTGAGAAGAATGGTACTCCCGCTTCTCCCGCGATCGCTTTGGCCAAAAGTGTTTTGCCCGTTCCGGGCGGGCCCACAAGCAACACGCCCTTAGGAATACGACCACCCAACTTCTGATATTTGTCGGGAAACTTGAGGAAGTCAAC
>JAFLCP010000152.1 GCA_017303505.1 Planctomycetota bacterium
ATGCAGTGATACCCACGACCGTTCCGACTGCCGCGTTTTCATTGATACTATTGCTGGTTGCGTTGGTATCGGTTACTGAACCAACGTCGAATTCGTCTACGTCGTTGATGGCAATGGAGAGGACTTGATCGCTGGTGGAACCGTCAGACGAGGTTGCTCTCACGGTAATCGAACGCGAAGTTCCATCCGCTTCGCGATTGATCGCAGCCGCTACGGTAACGACGCCCGCATTGGCATCTATGGCAAATCGTCCACCGTCGCTATTGAAGAGCGAATAGGTAATCGTATTATTGGTTGAGTCTGCGTCACTGGCGGAGGCCGTAATGCCCACGACCGTTCCGACTGCCGCGTTTTCATTGACACTATTGCCAGTGGCATTGGCGTCAGTGACAGAGCCAACATCGAACTCGTCGACATCGTTGATCACAATGGAGAAGACTTGATCGCTGGTCGATCCGTCGGACGAGGTCGCTCGGACGGTGATCGATCTTGATGCTCCATCCACTTCTCGATTGATCGCAGCGGCTACGGTAACGACGCCCGTATTGGCATCGATGGCAAATCGTCCACCGTCGCTATTGAAGAGCGAATAGGTAATCGAGTTATTGGTTGCGTCTGCGTCACTGGCGGATGCAGTGATACCCACGACCGTTCCGACTGAGGCATTTTCATTGACATTATTGCTGGTTGCGTTGGTATCGGTTACTGAACCAACGTCGAATTCGTCTACGTCGTTGATTGCAATGGAGAAAACTTGGTCACTGGCGGAACCGTCAGAAGAGGTTCCTCTTACTGTAATCGAACGCGAAGCTCCATCCACTTCGCGATTGATCGCAGCGGCTACCGTTACCACGCCTGTATTGGCATCAATGGCAAATCGCCCGCCATCATTATTGAAGAGCGAATAGGTAATCGTGTTATTGGTTGCGTCTGCGTCACTGGCGGATGCAGTGATACCCACGACCGTTCCGACTGAGGCATTTTCATTGACATTATTGCTGGTTGCGTTGGTATCGGTTACTGAACCAACGTCGAATTCGTCTACGTCGTTGATGGCAATGGAAAAAACTTGGTCACTGGTGGAACCGTCAGAAGAGGTTGATCTTACTGTAATCGAACGTGAAGCTCCATCCACTTCGCGATTGATCGCAGCGGCAACCGTCACCACGCCCGTGTTGGCGTCGATGGCAAATCGTCCACCGTCGTTATTGAAGAGCGAATAGGTAATCGTGTTATTGGTTGCGTCCGCGTCACTGGCGGATGCGGTGATACCCACGACGGTTCCGACTGCGGCATTTTCATTGACATTATTGCTGTTGGCATTGGTATCGGTTACTGTCCCGACATCAAACTCGTCTACGTCGTTGATGGCAATGGAGAAGACTTGATCGGTGAACGATCCGTCGGACGAGGTCGCTCGGACGGTGATCGATCTTGATGCTCCATCCACTTCACGGTTGATGGCCGCAGCTACAGTCACGACACCTGTCGCGATGTCTATGGCAAATCGTCCACCGTCGTTATTGAAGAGCGAATAGGTAATCGTGTTGTTGGTTGAGTCGGTATCGCTAGCAGAGGCCGTGATACCGACGATGGTACCCACCGCAGCATTTTCATTGACATTATTACTGGTTGCGTTGGTGTCGGTGACTGTCCCGACATCAAATTCGTCGACATCGTTGATAGCGATGGAGAATGCTTGGTCGCTGGTGGAGCCATCGGACGACGTTGCCCGGACAGTGATACTGCGTGAGGCCCCATCTGCTTCTCGGTTGATGGTCGCTGCAACAGTCACTACACCTGTCGCGCTGTCTATGGCAAATCGTCCACCATCGTTATTGAAGAGCGAGTAGGTAATCGTGTTGTTGGTTGAGTCGGCGTCACTTGCTGAGGCGGTGATACCAACGATGGTTCCCACCGCCGTATTTTCATTGACATTGTTGCTGGTGGCGTTGGTATCGGTAACGCTTCCGACATCAAATTCATCGACATCATTGATACCGATAGAAAATACTTGGTCAGTAAACGAACCGTCTGACGAAGTTGCTCTTACAGTGATTGACCGCGAACCCCCATCGGTTTCACGATTAATTGCCCCAGCGACTGTGACGATACCGGTGGTGCTATGGATGGCAAATCGTCCGCCGTCATTGTTGGAAAGCGAATAGGTCACCGTATTGTTTGTGGCATCTGCATCTGATGCGTTGGCAGTGATACCAACCAGGGTTCCGACCGACGCGTTTTCAGCCACAAGATTTGTTGTTGCGTTCGTATCACTAACTGCTCCGACGTCGAATTCATCGACATCCGTGAGGTTGATCGTAATGGTAGACTCGGTAAACAATCCGGCCAAGTCGGTAACACGCACGGTTACTTGATGCGATACGGCATTTTCGTAGTTTAGTAGGGTGGTATTGGCTACCGATATCGCACCCGTCGATGCATTGATGCTGAATCTTCCCCCAGCATTATTCACCAAACTGTAAGCTAGGGTATCACCTGCGTCGACATCTGATCCCAACGCATTGCCTACTACCGTGTTATTGGCCGCGTTCTCAGCTAGCGAAAATGGACCACCTGAGAGCGTCGGGCTTTCGTTCGCGTTGGTGACATTTACAGTAAAATTCTCGTCATAAGTTCTTCCACCTGAGTCGGTAACGCGTACGATAAGGGTGTGGTTCGAGTTGGCTTCATAATTCAGAAGCGAACCATCAGCAACCGTTACATTGCCATTAGAGCTATTGATAGCGAATCTGCCTCCCGCACTATCAAGCAATGAGTAAGTAAGGCTTTGGCCTTCAGGCTCAACTGCAGTGATTTTTCCAACGGTTGTACTATTGGTTGAATTTTCTTGAATTGTGAGTGGAATATAGCTCCCGGTTTGAGACGCCGATCCCGAAGTCCACGAACCGCCTGGAGTTATGGAAAGCAGATCCAAATGACGCGTTCCTACAGCATCCAAAACCTGTCCCGCAGAGAGCGTATCAAACTTCCAGTGTACTAGTAGATTAGGATCAGCGGTGGCGACTCGGCCCGTGTTATTGGTGACCTTCGCAAGGTCCCAATAAGAGTTGTAAATCGCGATGTCGTGGTAGGTTCCTGAGAAGTGTTGTGCAGGATCGAAGGAGCCACCAACGCTATCTTGTTCTTGACCGAAGGTCAACACACCGTTCGTATGGAGATTGGCTCCTGGACTCATCACAGTGGTTGCTCTGCATGCCCCATCGATAAACAAACTGAGCGAGCCAGTGGACGCATCGCGAGTCAGTATCCACTCATGAGGTTGACCGTCGTGCACGGTAGTTGTGTTCAATCCAGTTTGCCATGTTACTCCATTGAAAAGTACTACCACTTGACCACTTTGGGATCCCACCAACAATGTATTTGTGTGTGTGGGCGAGGCATAACTCAACCAGTATGAATCGGCAGCAGTTTGTGTACTGCTTAAGGTGGCTCGAATGGTAAAATCCGAAGCGCCGCTCAAAACCGTATCATCGGTAAATTGAAAATACTGGTTGTTTCCCGGACTTGTATTGACTGATATGCCTTGATCCCAAGTTCGTTCGCTCACTAAATCCAGTGGTGCATCGTTATCAGCGCGAATGGTGTAAGTTACGGTTTGGATCGTGCTGTTGGTACCATCGGAAGCTGTTACCGCGAAGGTCACATCTGTATTGGAGGCAACGTTGGGAGCGCGGAAACCAATCGAGCTTAGGTCAAGTTTCTCGATCCGCAGGTTGTCGATCGCAAAGGTCTTTGATGCTTCGTTTCCCCAAATGTATAAATTAGCTTTTGCGGCATCGAGCGTGACAGTGCGTTCAAAGAACTGCCAATTGGAATCAAGTGTTTGGCTGTGCGAGAGATTGTTCGTGTCGCCACCTCCGTTTTGGTTCGAAAAGGTAACGGTCGTTGTTCCTGTGGCTGCGCGCGCCCAGTAACTGATTCGATACGTTTCACCAACTTGATACTGCGCTGTATTGGTTGTAATCGAGACGCCACCATACGTAGAGCCTCCGTTAGGTGTACTACCGGTGGTTACTACTAAAGCAGCTTTGCCTGATGGGGAACCTAAGGAATCATCGGCAGCAAAAGAACCTGGCGAATATGTCGAAACACCTGACGTTCCTGTTTCGAAATCGTACGAGATGACTGTTCCCACAACATCGTAGGACTTCTCGACAACGACGGTTGGACCGGTTTGCTGCGTCCATGTGTAACTAATGCTGTTTCCTTCAGGATCGGTAGCGTCGACATCGAGCACAATCCAATCTGATTCGAGAACGGCGTTTTGTCTGCCTGGAGATACGCTTGATAATGAGGGAAGTGTGCTTCCGGCCAGCGTGCCATGTCTGCCATTTTCAGATCGATCTACAATGCCATTGGCCCCACTAACAGCGTTTTCAAACGAGTAGGCTGCTAAAAGACTGGGGGTTGAGCCAGAAATACGATCGTACATAAAGTCATTGATTTGGTCTGCTGTACGTGCACCATTCCAAATTCTCAGTTCATCAAGCTTTCCAGCGAATTTGTATCCTACATCCGTTGCCCAGCCCGATATGGCTGCGCTGGTCGACACCGTGCGAGAGATAGGAGTGCTCAATTGCTGAGAAAGCGTTTGTGCAACTCCGTCGATGAATAGTTGATTTTGAGTTACGTTTCCGTTGGTGAAGACGGCGGCAACATGGTGCCAGCCATTGGCAAGTCCGGCACTGCTGATTCCGTAAATATCACTGTTTGCCGTATTGAATCCAAACTTCCCACTAGCGAAGTAAAGATCATAGGCATTGAATCCGAATGGCATTTGGCTTTCACCACCATTCCAGTACATCCAGAATTCGACTGTCGTCTTGCTACCTGCAGTGGTATCTACCCCCAGGTTGGTCAGTGAAACGGTACCACCATTACCAAAAAACTCAAGCGACTGGTTGTCAAAACCCAAGGGGTGATCGTCGGTACCTGTAAAGCTTGGAGCTTCGTTGACATTGCTCAAATTGATGGTAACCGTTCTGTCGTAAGTCAATCCACTTTGGTCTGTTGCTCGAGCAACGACGTTATGCGAAGTCGAGGCTTCAAAGTTAAGTAAGCTACCGTCGGCAACCGTGATGGCACCAGTGCTTGAGTTAATCGCAAACCTTCCCCCGGCATTATTGGTAAGGCTGTAGGTAAACGTATTGCCTGAATCTCTATCAAGGGCCGCGAGCGTGGCTACTGTTGTACCGTTTGCACTATTTTCAGCGACGGTAGCGCTGGCAGCTGAACTCGTCAGTGCCACTTGATCAAAGTTGACTTGATTTGCGGGAGTCGAAAGTACGATCTTTAAGGCTTGGCCATTTGCTGCGGCGAATAAGCTACCGTTGACATCCAGTGTCACCGTACTCCACGCGCCAGGTTCACCTGATGCTCCCGTACGGCTCCCGATAAGAGTTGAGCCAGCATATAACTCAATCGTGTAAGTTGAGCCGACGGTCTCTAATCTCCGCGCGACATCCACAGACAGTTGGTAGTTCAGACTTGAGTCAAAATTGGTAGAAAGAACCTGAGTGAGCGATCCGCCGCCAATGAAGCCAACGTTCGAGCCATCGGTACCATTGCCCGATGCGAAGGACGCCGTAGATGGATTAAATGAGCCAGCATTACCAGTAACGGTCCAGCCGGTGGCTGCCAAGGTCCAAGCCGAATCGCTTAGAGAGTTGGCTTCAAAACTCGCGTTGGTAATGGAAATGGAGCTAGTCGAAACTCGCAGATCGGTCGGTGCTTCGTTGGCGTTTGCAACGCTGATGTTCAGTGTTTTAGAGAATGTGGCGGAGTTTTGGTCAACGGCTTGAACTACGATATTATGACTGGTATTCGCTTCGAAGTCTAATAGTGCCGCGTTCGCGACGGTAATTGCCCCCGTGGTTGCGTTGATGGCGAACCGACCATTTGCGGAGTCGGTTAGCGAGTAGGTTATTGAACCGCTGCGGTCTGGATCAATCGCCGATGCATATCCTACCACGGTTCCGTTAGAAGCCGACTCGCTGATCGTAGTTGTGCCACCGGTCTGCAGCGAAATAATTTCGACCTGTTGTTGGTTAGACGAACCACCTGTGCCAGCGGTAAAGCCGAAGTAACCGTTTGGATTTCCACTCCAATCCGTCGCGACAACATCATAGACTTTCGAATCGATGAGTTGTCCATCAATGTGGTAACTCAGCGTCTTGGAGGAAGCGTTCCAAGTGAAAATGGCATCATGCCACAATGCATCCTCAAGATTGTTATGCGTGTGGGGAGAGTCGAATGCGGAGCCTTGGTTCGATGACAACCCCTGCTTGTAGAACTGCGAAAAGTCCGCATTGACCGGATCTGTTCCCGCGTTGAACCAATTATCGAATGCGACACCAAAGGCTGAAGTGACTCCTCCAATACCGAGGTTGCCAGCACCAGTCCCAATTGCCGTTGCACTTTGATTTTGTAGAGCAAATGTGAGGCCATCAGCACCATTATCGACGCCAAAGTAAAGCTTGGTTGTCAGAGTAAAGTCTTGATTTAAATTGATTGCGCCCCATACCGCGCCAGCTTGATTTTGCGTGTTAGGTGTAAGTTGATATGTTGTGCCACTGACGAGGGAACTGCTCCCCGCAGTTGTCAAGCCGGTTGGAAGCGATCCCAAAGTGATATCGACCGGAGCCTCATTGACATCGGATAAGGAAATGGTGACGGTTTGATCGGCCGTCAGGCCAGCGGTATCCGTAGCTCTTACAACAAGTGCATAAGAAGAATTCACTTCAAAGTTAAGTGAACTCGAATTTGCCACGGTCACCTGCCCTGTCGACGAGTTTATAGCGAACGAACCGTTGGTGTTGCCCGATAGAAGTGAGTAAGAAACGCTATCGCCATTGTCAACATCGCTGGAACGCGCTTTGAAGACGAGAGTTCCATTGATGGTATTTTCAGCAAGTGTGGCGTTGCTGACGGTTGGTAAGGTTGTTGACGAAGCGAGGGCGGAGACTTCCGTGCTCGTTAACGCACGATCAAAAATGCCGATGTCATCCATCGCTCCGCGGAATTGACGATCAACGGCCCAGTTACTCGAGCCGATTCGATTATTGGTCCAGTTTGAATAGTTGATGGCACTCGTAAGCGTGGTAGATCCAGCGGCGGCGCCATTGACATAAATGGTCACTAGACGACTTGAATCAACCGTTACAGCTAAGTGCATCCATTGGCCTGTCTGGCCTGCAAGGGTATTGCTAATGGAGATGGAACCGTTGGTTGTGCCACCGTTCCAGCTCTCTAAGTACAAGTTGTTCGTGGCGCCCTGTCGCCCGAGCAACAAATTGTTGTTCGCTGCTCCTGTTCCGAAATCAAAGATGCGTTCCCAGCCTTGAGTTGTCGCCAGCGTATCCCAACGAACCCAGGCTGCGAAGGAAAACGCATTAGTGGTTGCAACGTTGGGTATGGAAGAGAGCGTCACTGGTGGTGTCGTACTGTCGGCATCGGCGGTAAACAATAGACCACTTGAACCGCTCACGCGTCCAGCAGAGGTATTGTAGGAGACGGTTCCACCTACATTGAGCGAGGGTCCGCCATTGACCGTAGATGGTGAGTTGCCACTGCCATTTTCAAAGTCATAGAAAGCAGTGGCCCCCGTTACGCTCGAAACCGTTGGAGCATCATTACTTCCCTGTATTGTCACCGTTACCTGAGTTGTGCTTGCCTGTCCGACAGAGTCTTGTAGTGTGTATGTAAAGACGTCGGTGAGTGTATTGGACGTTGTTCTAAGAGCCTGTACGGCCGCATTGGCGTTGTTGACGGTGTAGGTATACGTACCGTTGGCTGCGATATTGATCGTGCCATAAACGCCACTGACGTTGGTTGCTACCGAACCACTGGCCGATCCTGCTGTTCCCGCGACAACCCCAACGACTGTTTTGGTGTCACCCGAATCAGGATCGGTATCGTTGGTCGTTACATTCCCTGTGGGATTGCTACCAACCGTTCCGTTGTTTGTACCACCCGCTTCTATTGCTGTGACATTATCTGCCACTGCTGTTGGGGCGTAATTGATAACGGTTGTGGAATTATAAGTGGCATTCGTAAATTGAAAATTCTCGGCACCATAGATTTTTTCAGTGCCATCTGGGCTACCAACTCGATTGTCTTGGATCTGAACAAAACTTCCCAGAGAATCCGAGCCAGTGGTAACCGTGTAGTTACCTCGTGCTGAAGTGAAGACGATGGTGTCGGTGCCGGTGCCTGCAATGATCGTATCGTTTCCACCACCGCCTGAAATGGTATCGTCCCCTGCCCCACCATCAATTAGGTTGTCGCCGCTGCTGCCTGTAAGATTGTCATTGAAGCTAGAGCCGGTGAGGTTCTCAAAATTTGAGATTGTATCTGTACCGGCACCGCCAGTATTTTGAGCGGCTGTGGTTGCCAGCGAAACTGTTACTGCAGCTGTAGCAGTCGAGTAACTAACGGTGTCGGTTCCTGCGCTGCCGTTAAGGATATCGTTTCCAAGTCCACCTTCGATGACGTTGTCGCCGCTCGAACCGGTGAGTGTATCATTCAAGGATGAACCGATAAGATTTTCAAAATTGTAGAGAATATCGGAGGCTGCATCTCCTCCTGACGCTGTACCAGCAGACAGGTCGACAGTGACTGCGGCAGAGGAGAGTTGATAAGAGAATGTATCGCTGCCTAGACCGCCAAAGGCAACGTCGCCTCCCGCCCCACCATACACTAAATCATTGCCATCACCAGCGAAAATCGTGTCGTTGCCTGCACCAGCGTGAATGGTGTCGTTGCTGCCTGAATCTTGGAATACACGCACGTTATCGATGATGGCATCGATGGAGTTTGTGACAGTCGATGTGTCTCGGATGACAACCGTTGCGGATGAAGCTAGGGCGGTGAATGAAAATTCGAAATCATTTATCGATGTGGAGGTTGTGCTAATGTTCTGATTGAGGACAACCGAACCACCTGAAACGACGCTAACATTTAAGGCTTGTGTTCCTGCTGCCCCAAGTCGCCAAAAGTCTAGCCCTAGCGAATATTTTGTTCCCGCAGTGGTACTGATCGACTGCCAGATGACACCGTCGTTTGCTGTGTTTCCTGAACTAAAGTGAGCTGCGGCGGTCCCCAACACGGCGCCGGCTGTCGTTGCAGTAGTAACAGAGCCTGCGGTATTCCAGCCAGTAAGCGTGCTCTCGAAACTTCCGTTGGTGATGAGATTATTGCCGTCTCCGAAGATGGTATCGTCACCCACGCCACCTTCTATCCAGTCCTCGCTAACTCCGCCGATCAGTGTGTCGGTGCCCCAACTTCCATTAACAAAATCGACACCAGCTCCGCCATCCAGCGTGTCATTTCCGTCACCACCGGATAGATAATCGTTGCCTAAACCGGTTGTAATGGTGTCGTTACCGAGGCGTCCTGCGAATGTATTATTCGACCAATCATTTCCAGTCGATGCCAGCTTGCTTCCACCGCCCGCTGAAAAAATGTTGCTGACCTCTGCGGCAGTTAACGCGCGATTGTAAACAGCGACGTCGTCGATAAAGCCAGTGAAATCGTCCGTGGAATTTCCCTGGCGTCCACCAATTCGAAAATCATTCCATGAGCCAGCCGTATCGCCGATGGTAGCAGAGGAAATCGAGCCCGTACTTACTTGAACACCATTGGCAAAGATGGTTACCGAACCATTGGAAAATGTAAGGGCAACGTGAGTCCAGGTATTGAGGGAAAGTGTATAGGTTGTGTCAATCCAATTCCAAGAATTACTGGTATTCGCAATTGCCCAATTCAATCGTCCTGTGCTGGCGTTTCTACCGAGTAAGTACTCACCTTCTCGACCGAAAATGGTGGCAACGTTTGAACCGGCTGCAGTGGGATTCACCCAGGCTTCTGCGGTGAACTCATTGGTCATAGCCAGCGAATTCGAAGAACCAGCATTCACATAGTCATCTACTCCATCAAAGTAGAATGAACCGCCGCTTTTACCAGTCGAGGATTGTATTGTGCCGTTTACCAATGATGCATTGTTGGTTCCGGTTGCGTCTGTGGCGTCGCCGTCCGCTCGCCAGTAGCTCACCAATCCCGTCATGGTATCATTTGAGGTGTTGCCTTCCGAGTAAGCTGTTGTGGTGCTTGCATAATTCTCACGTAGCATCAAGTTATCGACGCCCCAAGATTCGTTGGTCCAGGCCTCGTTAAGTCCAGATCCAAATCCGAGTTTTAATGTGGTGGCTGTTGTGTTGATGGTGATATTGTATGTGTGAACTTCATCTGTAAAGCCACTCAACCCTAAGCTGACGTTTGCGGTGGTATCGGAGGAAGTGTTGGCGTAGTCTTGCGATGTGCTTCCGGCAAATGCATTAGCGGATACCTGTGTGTCATTGACCCAAATCAGAAAATTTTCGCCATCCCAGGAGTCGATTTCGTTGAAAGTAAACGAAATCGTGACTGATGTTTGATTACCTGAAAGCGAAAATGTCTTGAAAACGTCTTGCGTGTTGTTTGTACTGCTTTGGTAAGTACCGGAATTGTTGAAGGCAGTTGCGGACGCTAAATATGGTCCGAAATTTGAATCGGTCGTAACAATAGTTCCACCGGTCCAACCCGATAGCAAGCCGTTGTTGAACGTCTCCACGATCACAGTGTTTAAGGTCGTAACGGCAACCACATTGCTCGATGATAGATCTCCATCGGCAAACCGAAACGTCTCGATAGTCGTTGCTGTAATAGTACCTTCAGGAGATCCAGAGCGGTTATCGATGATGGTGTAAGTCCCAGCGTTATGGCTCACCGAGTACTGCGCGCGCAATCCCGAAAAAACGAGCGTGTCTGTTCCGGTGCCACCCGTAACTGTGTCTGCTCCACCACTTGCGAAGATGATGTCGTTACCACCTCCCGCCATGATGACATTGGTACCGTTATCACCAGTCAATGTATCCGCGAGTTCGGAGCCGGTTAAATTTTCAAAGTTGTAAAAAACGTCTCCTGCTGCGTCACCGCCGCTTGCGGTTCGGTGGGCGAGATGAACTTGAACGGGACCTGTGGAGTTCGCATAGGAAAGAGTATCGGTTCCGCTGCCACCGAACAGGATATCGTTGCCTGGGCCACTTTGGATTACATCATTGCCGAAACCACCGTAGATGAGATCGTTCCCCGCACCTGCGGATATGGTATCGTTTCCGCCGCTGTCCAGAAATAAGCGAACATTGTCGACGACACCATCGATGTTGGTCGTTGTGGAAGAAGTGTCGGTGAATAATACCGTTGTGTAGGAGCCTTGCGCCGTAAAATTCCATTCGTAATCGGTAAAGAATGTTGAGGTCGAGCCAATGGCGCTGACGGTTTGATCCAGTACAAGGCTCGCACCGCTGTAGACTTGAATGCGCATGTTTTGGGTGGCACCAAGTCCTGACCCGGTTGCCCATGCTCCATAGTCGAATCCAACGGTATAGGTTTGGCCTGCTGTGGTGGCGATGCTTTGAGCTAGATAACCAGTATTGGACATGCCACCATATCCGAATGCGGCAGCGTAGGACCCGTGGGCACTTCCAGAAACGGCGCTAATGGCCACACTGCCCATTGCTGCCCAATTGCCCAGTGATCCCGACTCGAAACTACTGTTGAGAAGTAACTGAGTTCCTTCACCATAAATGATGTCGTCGCCAGTTCCACCATCGATGTAATCATTACCGAGGTCGCCTGAGATGGTATCGTTACCCCAGCCACCTATCAAGGAATCGTTGCCGGAACCGCCGGAGATGATGTCGGCTCCATCACCCCCTGTTAAATAATCTTGCCCCTGATTACCACTGATGGTGTCGGCTCCAGTGTTGCCGGCATAGGAGTCATTTAGCGTTCCGCCAACATAGGAGTCAGCCGCCGTGGTTCCTTCCGTATAATTTCCCGCATTGGAGGAACGTGTTTCACGAATGGTAAGATTATCAACTCCCCAGGCTTCGTCGTTCCATTGCGATCCAAGTGACGATCCAAAGCCCAGTTTAAGGGAAGTGCTCGTCGTATTTAGAGTGATGACATAAGTATGGGTTGCTTCGTCCCACAATTGAAAGCCAATGTTTGTGCCAGCAGCGTTATCGGCGGTTGTATTGGTGTAATCGTTGACTGTGTTCGCGCTGAATGAATTGCTAGAAACTTGGCTATCGTTGAGCCAAACAAGGAAACTTTCAGCGTCCCAAGAGTCTATGCGGTTAAGCGTAAAGCTAATCGTAACTGAGGTTTGATTGCCTGATAGAGTGAAGGTCTTGTGAACGTCTTGAAGGTTTTGGATACCAAGCGATGAAACCGCAGTATTCGGATTATTGTAGGCTGTTGCGGAGGTTAGAAACGCTCCGAAGTTTGAATCGGTGGAAACGATCGTTCCACCAGTCCAGCCAGTAAGTGTTCCAGAATCAAAATTCTCGACGATGGGGGCAGCAATCGATGTGATGGATAACGTTTCTGCGGCAGATAAATCACCATCCTCAAATCGGTATGTTTCTACGTTGGTAACGGTCAAAGTTCCGTCGGGAGAGCCGCTGCGATTGTCTACGACTGTGTACGTCCCGGAGTTATTGGTGACCGTATAGTCGCTCCGTTTACCGCTCAAGACGAGAACGTCGGTACCCGAACCACCGTCAATTGTGTCATTCCCTCCTGCTCCGAATAGGACATCGTTTCCACCGCCACCTTGAATCGAATTAGATGCGGAATTACCGGTTAGGTTATCGGCCAGACCTGAGCCCGTGAGGTTCTCGATGTTAATAAGCCAATCACCCACTGCGTCACCACCGCTTTGCGCATTGGGTTGGCCAAGATTGATCGTTACCGCACTGATTGAAGATGCATAACTGACAGTGTCCGTTCCCGATCCGCCATCGATGTAGTCTCCCCCGCTACCACCATCCAGATAATCGTTTCCACCTCCGCCATAGAGTGTATCGTTTCCAGCTCCACCGATGAGCGTGTCATTGCCACCAGTCGTCGCATAGACACGGACGTTATCAAAATCTAAGTCACTGCCAGCAGCGTACGGCGTTACATCTGCGAATCGGAGTGTGGTGGAAGCACTAGTCGCAATGAAGGAGTAGGTAAATGTTTGACGTCCCATGTAACCGACGGAGGCTACCTGAGACAAAATCGTGGTGGAGCCATCGAGGACGGTCGCTTGAACTTGACCCAATACTTGATCCGCGTAGGTGCGGGAAATGTCGAAACTGAGTGTATAGGATTGACCGATTACAGTAGAGATGTTCTGGCTTATCGTTCCTCCTGCACTGCTACTCCAGCCTCCAAAAACATAGGAGTTGCTTCCCTCGGTGGAGCGGGAAGAGTCTGTGTGGGTACCGTCGGTCGAAGTTCCCGTCCTGGTCCAGCCCGTTGGGGTTGTGCCTGATCCAAATGGGCCCGATTCAAAGGAGCCGTTGGTTACTAAGTTGGCATCATCACCTTCCAAACGATCTGCAGCGCCCGAGCCAATCAGGGAATCGTTACCCGAATTGCCAATCAAGAGATCTCCGCCGTTGGCTGTCGAGAGATCGCTAAGGGACACGTCGCCCAAAATGGCCCCAGAGCTTCCGGAACCAGACAGGCTTTTGAATTGTAAACTCGTCGAAGTGCTCGTGGCGACGAAGGTAAAGTTTTGTTCGTACCATTCCGGTGAGGCAAGTGAGTGCGCTGCCGTGGTGTTCACCGCATAACTCGTCGCTGTACCATTAACGGACAATTCCAACGACTTATTCGCCGATCCATTAGCGTTTGCTGACAATAAAAATCGAAGATTGTAGGTATTGCCTACCGTTGTGGTTATTGTTTGGCTAATCGTTCCCGGACTGCCGCCGTCCATGTCGACCGCGCGTCCGGAAGTGGACATGGTAATATAGCTACTGGTGAGCAAATCGACCGAGCCTTGTGTAACAGACCACCCTCCCATCATTTGCCCAGAGGAATATGTGCTAAATGCCCCAGATGCTGACCCCGACAAAAACTGTCCGTCACTGGCTAAGTTAGCGCCGCCAAAAAGCGCATCATTTCCCGCTAAGCCTGTGTGCGTTTCAGCCGAGCTGGTTCCTGTAAGAAAATCGTTTCCCGTAGTGCCTGTGGTTAGGAGGTAGTAGTATTCAATTTGCTGATCATCTTCAGAGATGGGACCCCAGTTTATTTCACCGGTTTTGTACTCCAAATCCCAGTCACCACCAAGTTGTCTCGATCCGGTAGCGTCGACACTTGCGGCAACATCAGCACCCGTGAGAATGCTAATTCGGTCGATGAGAGTCTGACCATCCTCCGTTTTGGCTACATCGCAACCCCAGATGTAGATGTCGCCGGCGTCCGTAAGCTGATTGCGTAAAAATTCTAAGTCAAATTGAGATTTTTCTACATTTTCTAAAGTGAGCGTTGTGTCACCCAACAGGATGGCCCCCGCGCCACCGTGAGAGAGAATATGGATCGCATCGATAGATTTATTCGCGTACAAATGTACGTAATCGGCAATCTGTTCTAAACCGGAAGTGGAAGCATCAATTCGGTACACTAGTTCCGATTCGAGGCCAAGGCTGGCAAGAAGTTTCTCCGTATCTTCGACACGAAAATCCACAAACACTAGAGTCGTATTCTCATTGTAATCCTGCGTAGCTTGTGGAGTTGGCGGAGCGAGTTCCTCTTCGAATCGTTCGGTAAACAGCCAGTCAAATTCGTATATTGTGTTCGCCGAAGAACCATCGACAGAGGGGGGCTCGTGATCTACCGCATCGAATGATGCTAAATTCAATTCGCTGGCCAATAGGTTTTCTAGTGAGGTGAGCTGTTCCAACGCATGTGGAATGTTGGCCTGCGAGAGAGTTGGCTCAGAGGGTGATGAAGTATCACCGGTTGACGTGTCTTCGGGGTTTGCCCACGTCGCGGAAAGTAGAACTCGGCGTTCCAATAGCCGAATCTGAAGTGGTGGTTTTGAGGGGCGATCCTTCTTGGACATTCTCTACCAGCTGACAATCAAGGTTGTGTATCGGAATACGACTAACGCGCCAAGGAGAGGTGGTACTGTCTCAACGCATGGCCTTAAGATCGGATGGTAGATTTTCCGAAGTGGGGGAAATGAATTGCTTGGTAAAGCTTTTCCGCGAAAGGAGTATCAAGATAGGGGTTGTATCAAGCTTTATTCGTTCCACACAATCGCTACAACAGGAACAATCACTTCTGTCCGCAGTTCTCGGATAAGCGGAATGGTGACCCAAAGTGCCCGTCATGCGCGTGGGACTATTTTTCTCTATCACGGTTTCGCGAGCGTTCGTTTTCACGTTCTGGAAGAGATGTTAGCGATCGATCTTCAACGCTTCCGCGGTCGCTCCCTGCAAACAGACTGGATATGGATGAGCGAACCAACGTCCAAGCCAATAGGAACGTATGATTGACGCTGCTAAGCATCGAAGCGTTTTCACTTTGCTTGTACAAGTTTTCTTCATCGTTTTCGATACGTAGATCATGAGAACGATCTGCTGGCTCTGTGTTTTCCGTTAAAATAGAATCACTATGTCCCGCTTTCTCGAAAGCCAAAGCCTCTACGCTGACTGCACGATTGCGAGCGAAATAGGGACTTGGAATCTGGTTACCAGGATTTCCATCTTCTCTCAATGTTCTGTCCGATAGATTGTCGCTTGGCTGCTGGAATAGACTTGATACTTTATTTGGGATCTGTACGACTAATGGTTCAAAATGCTGTCCAGCGGGTAGGTGGCTAGTATGGAACGTGTACTGCTTAACTTCATCGGAACTCTCCTCGGATGAATCAAATTGGACAAGAGCGGAATCACTATTCGTCTCAGAAATCGAAAGAATAGATACCGGTAGTATTTCATCGACGATAAGTTCGAAAACCGCGCTTTGGGAAATGGAATTTTGGTTCGCAAGTTCGGTTGCACTGCTTCGAAACTCGATGTTGTATCGACCATTAACACCGCCAGCCGAATTCAGGACAAGCTTCGACAAGTTCCAATCGCTGATGTCGATCCACGTTGTGGAGGATGAAATGGCAGCTTTATTGATGCCATCTGTGAGTGTCATACCGACGGGAAGACCTCGCAATTCCAGTCGCAAGCGTTCACTTCCATCGACATCCACCAAGGTTGAATCCAGCTTGATCGGGATCGCATACCCGAGTTGGCCTCGCGCGTCGTTGGCTGAAACAATTGGTGTATCTGCCACCGCGACGATATTCATGATTCGCTGAAGCGACTGGGAGCTGATTGAGCCGAGCGTAGACGTTGTCTCAATGGTTAACGTAAAGTCACCTGAAACATGTTCTGGTAGGGTAATATAGAGCTGGTTTAGATTGAATCCATACAGCTCGCTTGGAACATTGGCGTCGACGACGAGTTCAGAGCCTAAATCGTCAATGATCGTCGTACCCGTTGGTAAGCCCGTGACTGTGACCGACACAAGAACCTCGCCATTTATGTCGACGGGGGTAACAGAGATCAACCAGCTAAATGGATTGTCTTCGAGTGAAGTCGCATGAGATGAGTCTAAAACCAACGGATCGCGTTCACCATGGATTTCTAGGGTAACAACCGCATTGGCTTGCACCCCGAAACTATCTTCGATTTCATAGGCGACTTCAATTAGAGCTGTCTCGCCAATGCTTAGGTAATCGTATGCGGTACCTGGATCATAGAATATGTGTAATCCATCAAATGTTACGGAGCCGAAGCCGGAAGTGATGTTTGCGGAGATGATTTCTAGGGTGTCGCCTGGATCCAAATCAAAATCATTGGCCAGAACATCTAGTGTCTGCAGATGATTTTCTGTTACATCGATAGAATCATCGACAGCGATAGGGGCATCATTGAGGTTGTCTAGCGCGAGGTTAAAGGTTTCGAGAGCAAAACTTCCATCAACCGAGTCCGCTCGCACTGTGATGGTGTAGTTGGGGCCCAACTCGTAACGCAGTAGGCTGAAGTTTGCGACTGAGACGGTTCCTGTCATGGAATCGATGGCGAATCGCCCTTGCGCATCGTCAGTTAGTGAATACGATATGGTATTGGTGGTTGCGTCAGCGTCTGTTGCGAATGCCGTCAGGGGAACGACGGTGCCATTGGGAGAGTGTTCTTGAACGATATTGGCGGATGGATTGGCATCGACAATTGCTCCGACGTTGAATTCATCGAGATCGTTGATGGTGATATTGAAGACTTGATCGGTGAAGGAACCGTCCACCGAAGTGGCTCGAACCGTGATATTGCGTGTTGGTCCATCCGCTTCTCGGTCGATGGCACCAGCGACCGTGACGACGCCGGTGACGCTGTCAATAGCGAAACGTCCACCGTCGTTGTCTTGCAGGCTATAGGTGACTGTGTTTGTAGTCGCGTCAATGTCAGCTGCTAAGGCAGTGATTTGTACTACCGTACCTATAGATGCATTTTCATCAACGTTATTAGTGGTCGCATTGGTATCGGAGACCGTACCGACGTTGAATTCGTCGAGATCGTTGATTGCGATCGCGAAGGCTTGATCGGTGAATGAACCGTCCAGCGAAGTGGCACGAACCGTGATGTTGCGTGTTGGCCCGTCCGCTTCGCGGTCGATAGTCCCAGCGACCGTGACGACGCCGGTGACGCCGTCGATAGCGAAACGTCCGCCATCGTTATCTTGCAGGCTATAGGTAATCGTGTTTGTAGTCGCGTCAATGTCAGCTGCTAAGGCAGTGATTTGTACTACCGTACCTACCGATGCATTTTCATCGACGTTATTAGTGGTCGCATTGGTATCGGAGACCGTACCGACGTTGAATTCGTCTAGGTCGTTGATCGCAATCGTAAAGTTCTGGTCGGTGAAGGAACCATCACTCGAAGTTGCTCTAACAGTAATGGTGCGAGAGGGCCCGTCCGCTTCGCGGTCGATGGCACCGGCGACTGTGACTATGCCGGTGACACTGTCGATTTGGAAGCGACCGCCATCATCGTTTTGGAGTGAGTAGGTAATGGTGTTGTTAGTCGCATCAGCATCAGCCGCTAAAGCGGTGATTTGAACGACAGTGCCAACGGAGGCATTTTCGTCAACATTGTTGCTAGTGACATTGGAATCGGTTACCGCCCCAACATTAAATTCAT
>JAFLCP010000153.1 GCA_017303505.1 Planctomycetota bacterium
CTTACCGTTGATGGGAGGGGCGATCGGTCTTCTGAGTTTTCTGGCGGTAGCTTTTTATCGGGAGCTGCAGAATCAAACGCAACAGCCAGCTCTTTCCTACGGGCAGGAAGCGGTGTTATTCACTATGCCGCTGTGTACCGTGATTGGTGCCGTAATTGGTTTGGGGATCGCACTGGCCATGGCACGTCTGCACGCTCTAGCCATTTGTATTCTGTTGGCAAGCGGAAACGTTGGATGCAGTCTCATTACATCGATTTGGAATCAACAGATCGCTCGCTACGGACGTGATGCCTCTGAGTTCGTGTTGTACTATCCCCCTATGGCTGCCTGTGCAATAGCCATGTTGGTAGCTGGGGTGTTGGTTGGCAAACGCATTGTGTCGCTGCTGCGGCGATAAACGTGTGGGCTGCGTTGAAGCGGCCAGCTAAAGAATTCTTGCGTATCCTTCTAGGATGTTCGTATCTCCTTCCGAACGACGAAGCCGCCGAATGGATCCACAGGCCGTGGAATGTGTGGGGTCCTTGCAGGGGTTGCGGCTGAAAACTCTACTATAGGTCAGCCAGGGGATGGGCCAGCGGATTTGATGTTGCGCTTTTGGTTGACATAGTCACAAAATCGTACTGGCACTTGTGGTCAAGAAATCACGGGCTCCGCAAAACTCTGGCAAAAGTAATCTACGACTTTATTGGAATGATTAAGGAATCGAACATGGCAACTCGCCGTGAGAAAATAGAAGCGATGTTGGTGGACGAACCCAACGATACATTTTTGCGTTACACCCTGGCGTTGGAGTTGGACAAAGAGGGGGCTAGTGAGCGGAGTGTAGAGTTGTTCAATGGTTTGATTCGTGATACTCCCCCCTATGTTCCTGCCTATTTTATGGCCGGCCAATTGATGGTGCGGTTGGATCGCATTACCGAAGCTCGAAAATATTTGCGGGATGGAATCGACGAAGCTCGCAATCAACAAGATCACCATGCTGCCGCCGAAATGGCTCAATTGCTAGCAAGCCTCGGCGGGGCTGGCGAGTAGCCACATGACGGCTGAAAAAACGGATGCGATTGTATTGCGGGCGGTGGGTTGGAGCGAAACGAGCCTGATCGTTACCCTTCTGACTCGGGATTTCGGCAAGGTTTCGGCGTTGGCTAAAGGGGCTCGCCGTCCCAAAAGTCCCTTCGAGGCTGCTCTTGACCTACTGTGCCGTTGTCGCATAGTGTTCCTTCCAAAATCGGGCGATGTTCTCGATTTGTTGACCGAAGCCAAATTGATGCGTCAATTTCGCAATCGTACGCAGCGACTGAAGAACCTGTACGCTGCTTATTATGTTGCCGAATTGCTGCGGGAGTTGATCGATCACGGTCAACCTCAAGCCGACGTGTATCATTTGGCGGATGAAACGTTATTGAAATTGGAACAAGACGCTCAAGTAGATGGGGTGTTGTTGCAATTTGAAATGAGTTTGTTGAAGTTGTTAGGGCATCAACCCAGCATGACGCGGTGTGTCGGATGTGACACACCGTTGTTGGATGAGGGCCCGGTCCATTTTGGACTATTGGTTAGTGGCGTGTTGTGCGATCGCTGTGTGGCGGGGCAACGGCAAGTCATTAGGATGCGGGGAGAGAGTCGAAAGATATTTACTTTGTTGTCAGAGGAGTCGGATTGGGAGTCAGGATGGCTCACGATTCCCGACTTGGTGCGCGGCGAGTGCCGGGCGATAATTCAACGCTATTTGACGGTCCATTTTGACCGGCAATGGCAACTACACCGATATCTTGAGGATTTGGCACGTTGACACGGACGTCGAAAGCCAGAACAGGGAAGTTCACCGCATCGTCGGTCACTTTCATAATTAATATCGCAATGAGTTTGGCCGTATTGAGCGGCGGAACGGGATGTCGGTTATTTGATCCGACGATCAGTTCTGACGAAGAATACAATCGGGCTAAACGTCAAATTGAAGCCCCACCTGAAGATGATGAAGATTGGGTGCGGCCGGAGGGTGAGTCCGTAGAGAAACGGAAAGAAGGGGCACTGCCGTTCCTCGATAATCTATTCCGCTGGGAAAAGCCCAAGAATCCTGATTTGGCCAAGAAGCTTTATAACGAAGCGGACATTAAGTTCAATGAAGCCAAGGCGCTCGAAGGGCATGAGCGTCGAGTTGCGTTTCGAGCAGCAGCGAAAAAGTACAAAGAAGCTGGCAAGAATTGGCGTAACTCGTATCTGCAGCAAGATGCACTTTACATGGAAGGACGCAGCTACTTCTTTGCAGAGGATTACCCTAAAGCAGAAGATGCTTTCACGCGTTTGGTGAAAGAGTATCCTCGTACCAAGTATCTTGACTCGACACAAAAGCATCGCTTTGAAATCGCCCAGTATTGGGTGCAGTACAATCAAGTGGCTCCTGCCTCGTTCTACATTTTGAATTGGAACGACAATAAACGGCCGCTCAATGACACAGGTGGACATGGCCGCCGAGTGTGGGAAAAAATGCGTTTAGACGATCCGACGGGTGTTTTGGCTGACGACGTTACGATGGCTATTGCCAACGAAGCGTTTCAGCGCGGTGACTTTGAAACGGCCGCAGAAACCTATGAAGATTTGCGGCTCACCTATCCCGACAGCAAACATCAATTTGAAGCTCATTTTCTTGAGCTCCGCAGTTTGATCGAAGTCTATCAAGGACCTGAGTACAGCAGCGAGCCGATGGATCGAGCTGAAAAGTTGATCAAACAAATCAATCGTCAATTTGCGCAGAAAGCAGAAGAGCAACGCGAGTATCTCAATCAAGCTTATGCGGAAGTGCGTTACAAGCAGGGCGAACGTCGCTGGATGCAGGCCGAGTATCGTCGCAAGCGTGGCGAGAATCGATCGGCACGCATGTACTTGCAAGAAATTTTAGATGACTATGCCGATACGCCGTTTGGCGAGCAAGCGCAAGAACGAATGGCTGAGTTAAAAGATGCACAAGATGATCCTACGCAATATTTGGCTTGGTTGTCGCAGTTGTTCCCTGACGCGGATCCGGCCAAACCATTGATTGATAGTCGTGCCACGTCTCCGTGATCGCGAAGTGATAAATTCCGGATGTATTAGAGCACTGAGTATAGGATTTGAGATTCATGTTTAGTTCAGCCAACAACCTCCAGCACACAGCTGCACCTCACGCGATCTTTCGCGTTTGCGGCATGCTGTTGTGGCTAGGGTGTCTGTTGAGCTCGGGTTGCATGAGTTACCGAGTGGGAAACCAGACGCTTTATCGAAGCGATGTGAAGACGGTTTTCATTCCGATGATTCGCAATGACAGTTTTCGGCCTGACCTGGGAGTGCGACTGACCGAAGCGATTCAAAAACAAATTGAGTTGCGAACCCCGTACAAGATTGTGACTCGCGAATCGGCCGATAGCACGTTAACGTGTCGCATCACCGGCGACACCAAACGAGTGATCACAGAAACGAACACCGACGAACCTCGAGCGTTGGAAGAAATCGTTAATGTTGAAGCGGTCTGGATCGATCGGCGTGGTATGGTGTTGATGGAAAATCGATTTCTTCCACCCGGCGAAACGTCCCTTCTTTTCACGCGAAGCGTCGACTTTGTTCCCGAAGCGGGGCAAACGTTGGTATCGGCTCAGCAACGGGCGATCGAACGTTTAGCCGACATCATCGTCAGCCAAATGGAAATGCGTTGGTAATATTTCGGGGAAAGCGTTCGACGCTGCAGCCGAATCGTGTGGACCTTCAAAATTGCCGGCGTACTAAAGGGTTTGTAAACAGGACCCACCAAATCCCGAATCGCGGTTTCGCTCGTAATCCAGCCCCGAAGTTCCGTCGCCGAATCGCGGCAATTTCGTTACACTAAGGGAGATCAACGAGGCTCGAAGAGTCTCGATTTCAGGTCATCCCCAAACGGGATTGGGAATGTTTGGGTAAGGCGGAAGCAAAATTAGATTTCAGGCGGATTAGGCGCAAAAACGTGGGAATGTTTTTCGCTTTTTCGGCAAAAATCGCAGCGGAATTTCGTTTTGCCGAAAGGGGCCTTTTGTTCAGCCGAGAGGGCCGAAGGGTGGAGAATTTGAGTCAAGCCTATTCCATTGCCAAAACGTGGCAGCTGCGAACCAAAAGTTTAGAATTTGGGGCGCTGCCCGCTCTGATGGCGATCGTCAATGTTACGCCCGATAGTTTTTCGGACGGGGGAAAGTTCTACTCGCCTCAAGCTGCTGCAGACCAGGCTCTCCGTTTGGAAGATGAAGGGGCTTCGATTCTCGATATCGGGGGCGAAAGCACACGACCGTATAGTGAACCGGTGGCTGCTGATGATGAGTTGCGGCGCATCGTGCCCGTGCTCGAACTCTTGCAAGATCGAGTTAAGGTGCCGATATCGATCGATACCAGCAAAGCTTCTGTGGCTCAAGCAGCCGTCGACTTAGGTGCCGAAATCATCAATGATGTGACGGGCCTAACGGGTGATCCTGCCATGCTAGAGGTTGCTGTGCGCAGTGGGGCGGGGATTTGTGCCATGCACATGCAAGGGACCCCGCAGACCATGCAAGATCAACCTCACTATCAGGATGTTGTGCAGGAGATCTACGAGTACTTGCGCGAACGCGATCAATCGTTGTTAGCTGCCGGTGTGGATGCGAATAAGATCTGTCTCGACCCAGGCATTGGCTTTGGCAAAACCCATCAACACAATTTGCGGTTGTTGCAACAGAGCCATGCGTTTCATCGCTTAGGTCGACCGTTGTTGGTTGGCCATTCACGCAAAGGCTTCATCGCCCATGTGATCGGAAGCAAAGAACGAGATCGACTTTATGGGACGATCGGTGTGAGCCTTGCGTTGGCACAACAAAAAATTCAAGTGATTCGCGTCCATGATATTCGTCCCATTCGCGAAGCGCTGCAGTTGTTTGCGGCAGCTGGCGGATTGGAATGAGACCGATTGAGAGTGGAGTTAGCTGAGATGAGTCAAGTCAACGAATCGCTTCTGACCTATTGTGAACAGCTGGCGCGAAAAGCTCGTGTAGCTTCCGCGCAGATGGCTCTTCTGTCTGGCGAGCGAAAGAACAAATCGTTGATGCGGGCCGCGGATCTATTGGTAGAGCAACAAGCGGAGATCCTGTCCGCTAACCGCTTGGATTTGGAAGCGGCGCCACAATATGGTTTGACAGCTGCAGAAATCGATCGCTTGAAGTTGGATGAAAAACGGATCGCCGAAATGGCTCAGGGGATCCGAGCTGTTGCTGCTCAACCCGATCCGATCGGCGAAGTGATTTCCGGTGAGGTGCGTCCTAACGGGTTAAAGATCCAAAAGGTTCGCGTTCCGCTGGGAGTGATTTTTTTCATTTATGAGTCGCGTCCCAACGTGACCGCAGATGCGGCGGCCCTCTGCATCAAGAGCGGGAATGCTATCATTTTGCGGGGTGGTAAGGAGGCCGTACATTCGAGCCGAGCGATTGTGGCGATCTTGAAGCGAGCTGCGCAGGAGTTTGGGATTCCAGAGGATGCGTTGGGACAGGTTGAGGTGGCTGATCGCGAGGCGGTTGGTTATCTGTTGCAAATGCCGCAATTTATCGATGTTACCATTCCGCGCGGCGGCAAGAGCCTGATACAGCGGGTGGCGACTGAGGCGCGGATGCCGGTGATCAAGCATTACGATGGAAATTGCCATGTTTACATCGACCGTTTCGCCAATCTGAAGATGGCGGAGCGGATTGTGGTGAATGCGAAGTGTCAGCGCATGGGGGTTTGCAACGCGTGTGAGTCGTTGGTGGTGCATAGCGACGTAGCCGCTGAGTTCTTGCCAATGCTAGCAGAACGACTTGCTCCGTATGAAATCGAGATTCGTGGGGATGCAGAAGTCTGTAAGCTGCTAAAAGATGCGAAATTGGCATCGGAGGAAGACTGGGGTACAGAGTATCTTGGTCCCATACTGAGTGTGCGCGTGGTGCCCGATTTGGAAGGGGCGATCGACCACATCAATCGATATGGTTCGAAGCATACCGATGCGATTGTGACGAACGATCTAGCGGCGGCTGATTATTTCTGCCGGGCGGTCGATAGTTCGGCGGTGGTCGTCAATGCGAGCACACGGTTCAATGATGGCGGGCAATTGGGCTTGGGTGCTGAGATTGGGATTAGCACCGATAAGTTTCATGCTCGCGGGCCCTGTGGGGCGATGGAACTGACCAGTTACAAATATGTGATTGTAGGCCAAGGACAGGTTCGGGAATAAACAATGGCAGACGAAGTACTCAATCGCAACGACGTTGAAGAGCTTCTCAAGACCATGGACTCTGGGGCAGCGAGTGCGGCGAAGGCCAAATCGCCTGGTGCAGCGGGAGTTTCACCGGGTGGTGTGGACCCTATGCGCAATGACGCTGCCAGCAAGAAGGCGGCGACCAAGTTGCGAGTGGTCCCCTACGATTTCAAGCGTCCCGAACGCGTTGGCAAAGATCAGATGCGGGCGATGCAATCGCTGCATGAAGGTTTCGGCCGCAGTTTTGGGGCCAGCCTTTCGGCGATGTTGCGGACGATCATAGAAGTGAAGTTGGTGAGTGTCGACCAATTAACTTATTCGGAGTTTGTGTATTCGCTGGAAGTTCCCACTTGTTTTAATTTGTTGAAGCCCAAGCCACTGGAAGGGAACTGGATTCTCGACATCAGCCCTGCCCTGCTCTATCCGATTATCGATCGCATGTTGGGAGGTGCGGCGACAAGTGAATCGATGATGAAGCGTCCCCTTTCGGAAATCGAATTGCGGTTGGCGAGTCGCATCACCATGCTCTTTTTGAAGGAGCTGCAAAACGCTTGGAAGAACGTAGTCAGTTTAGATTTTGAAGTGGAACGCGTCGAGAACAACCCGCAATTGGTCCAGATTGTGCCACCTAACGAAGTGGTGGTGCTGGTGTGCTTTGAGTTATCGATGGGTAAGACGCGCGGCATGGCAAACCTGTGCATTCCGTTTAACACGATCGAACGCGTAGGGCAAAAGCTCAACAACAATTCGTGGGTGGGCTATTTGACGGGCCGTAGCAATCAGGATACGAAAGCTCAAATCGCTCAACGCTTGGATGGTTCCGAGGTGGATTTGATTGTCAATTTGGCCTCCTCGACGATTCGAACTCCCGATTTGTTTCAATTGCAAGTAGGCGACATTATTTCGACTGAGAAGGATATTCGCGAATTGTTAGAAGTTGAGGTCGCAGGCGTGGTTAAGTTCATGGCGACGGCCGGTTCCTACAAGGGAAAGAAGGCGATCCAAATCCAGGAAGTGGTAACCGAACCTCCTCTATCTCGCCAAAAGTGAAATTGAGTGCATCAGTGGCGTTAATAGTAGGATGAGTTGAGCCGATTGTTAGGCAATCGCTGCTGCCGGGAGTGGGCAAAGTCTTTCTACTCGCCACCTAGCCTCTACTGCGTTTCGGCTACGGGTTAAACGATATCGCCAGAAGTACGATATCACCAGAAGATGTGTGGGATAACTAGGGCCCACGCCTTGTCAAAAAGGCGTTGTCTTCTGATAATTTCCAGCTACCCGAGGGCGGCGATCGATGAATGGGCATTCGACGTTTCTGGCCGCGTCGGGATTGGGAATTTTTTGTAAATTGCCGTTAGCTGGCATGAGAGAGAGTAGGAGCAAATTCGATGGCCTTAGTTCCTTTGCGTGTGGTTCTGGATCATGCCGCTGAAAACGGCTACGGGGTAGCCGCGTTCAATGTGAATAACATGGAACAAATTCAAGCGATCATGGAAGCGGCTCAAGAGACCGATTCGCCGGTGATCATTCAAGCTTCGCGCGGTGCTCGAAGCTATTCCCAAGACGCCTACTTGCGTCATTTGATGTTGGCTGCAGCTGAATTGTATCCGCACATCCCAACGGTGATGCACCAAGACCATGGTAATAGTCCAGCGACCTGTTTGAGCGCGATCGAAAACGGTTTTACTTCGGTGATGATGGACGGTTCATTGATGGAAGATGGCAAGACGCCAGCCGACTACGATTACAACGTCCGCGTTACCGCCGAAGTTGTGAAGATGGCACATGCTCGCAACGTTTCGGTTGAAGGTGAATTGGGTTGCCTCGGTTCATTGGAAAGCGGACATGGCGAACAAGAGGACGGCCACGGTGCTGAAGGTCAATTGAGCCATGATCAATTGTTGACCGACCCGGTTCAAGCCGAAGACTTCGTAAAGCGAACCAACTGCGATGCGCTGGCAGTTGCGATCGGAACCAGCCACGGTGCTTACAAGTTTACCCGTAAGCCTGACGGTGAAGTTTTGGCGATGTCGCGAATTGAAGAAATTCATCGCCGCTTGCCAAATACTCACTTGGTGATGCATGGTAGCTCATCGGTTCCTCAGGAATTGCAGGACATGATCAACAAGTACGGCGGTAAGATCAAGCAAACTTGGGGTGTGCCTGTTGAAGAGATTCAACGCGGTATCAAGTCGGGTGTTCGCAAGATTAACGTCGATACCGACAATCGTTTGGCTATGACGGCTGCTATCCGCAAGGTATTGATGGAGAGCCCAGACAAGTTTGACCCACGCGATTACCTTAAGCCAGCTCGCTCTGCCATGAAGAAGGTGTGCGTCGATCGCATGGTGGCCTTCGGTCAAGCTGGCAACGGCAGCAAGATCAAGATCAAGTAATAGTGCACACGGCACTCGATATTCCAGAAGACTCGATGTAACGCGAGACTTACTAAGACCTGAGCACGCTCCATAACTGGGGCGTGCTTTTTTATTAACTCACCGTTGGCATCGAAAGGCCTTCGATGATCTCTTCGTCCGTGATGCCATAGCTCTTGAGAAGACGCAGCATCACGACACCCAGCTTGGTTGCTTCGCCAACCCGAGCTTTAGTAGCCCCAGCGGCTGCAGGTCGCTGATTGTTGATGACAGTCGCTTGGGGAGCGGTTGCAATCGACGGGGATAGCTTGGATTCGTTGCTAACGGTTGATTGAGGTTTGGCTTTAACCGTTGTGGTTTGAGTTAGCTGAATGCCTGGAGCTGCAGTGGCTGGGGCTGCTGTGGTTGAGGCTGGCGTTGTTTCTTTTTCATCCCAATTGAAGCGAAGTTGCTTGCCGGTAACGCGACGGCGTTCGATGGTGACTTGACTGGCTCGCGAAGTTTTCGAGCGGCTCGAAGCTATGGTTGGGAGTTCTACGGCGACCATCGTTTGAGATCCTTCATCGGTGGATAATTGGCTGACCACTATGAAAGGAATTGTCGTGATGGGGTGTGACACCTTAGGTCCGCACCTAAACCAGCAGAATCAGAAAAATCGGAAATCTCCCGGAATCAGCGTTTTTTCAGGGAAAATCGGGGGTGGAATTTCGTTTTTGCCCAATAGAAACGTGTTTTTGCGCCTGGAGATGGGGAAAATAGTGCCGGGTGAATTCACACTTGCTGACGGAGGTTTCGGTTGTGAATGGTTGGACTGTGGTTGGCATTGTCCTCGCTGATGTGATCGTGGCGTCGACTCTAGTCGGGAGCATGACTCGAGTTTGTTGGGGGACATTCCTGAAGGCCTTTCCCCCGAAGCCGATATTGGACGAGCATGTGCGGCGAAATTTTCAATCGTATTCGATTGGGATCTTTAACTTGGGCGGTTGTATTCACACGATCGTGGATGATGACCACCTTCATTTGATTCCGATACGCTTGCTGAGGTGGTTCGGCTCAACCAGCGTTAGCATTCCATGGAATGAAGTCAAAGAGCATCCCCGGCCTGGGAAATGGAAACGCACCGTTCAAGTCAAGATTGCCAACCAAAATGTGACGGGGCCACGTTGGGCGCTTGACTGCCGGCACCAGCTTCGTACCCGCGAGAAAGTCGATGCGAATTAGCGGACCGCGGAACGTTCGGCCGCTGATACACCTTCAGGGTCAAAGAGATCGTCGAGTTGAGTTTTCGACAGTCGCATCAACACGAGGACATGTTCGCGTTGACGAATAAAGCTCTCAGTGATGAAGAATTGAGAACCGAGTCCTTTCGGTGGTTCGGTACAGGTCACGATGACTGTTTGGCCTGGTGATAACGTGATTTGGCTAAGCAATTCATCGAAGGCCCGACGTTGGCGTTGCCATTCAAAACGAAATGCGGCCTCTTTACCAACGACCACATTTCTTACTTGTCCATGTTTCACTTCGGGAGTGATCAATACGGTGGCTCGACCATCGCCATGCGGAATGGCCGTGGTCCCCAAGATGAATTCTGGGGCTTCAAATGTTTCGCCACACAGTTGGTCTTCCTCATGATAGATCACAGGTACCCATTTTTCTTGCTCGGCATGGAGAAGAATTTCCTTCCTCTTGCCAGCTCGAAAGGTGAGTTGTTTTGGGACCAATGAGATATTGGAGGCGACACTCGCTTGTTCAAGTGTTTCATCCCGTAATCGTTGTTGGGCTTCCCCGATCCATTGTTGCACGATCGGTGGCATATCACCTGGAATTAAGCCTATTCGCAGGCCGTTGGCTTCCAAGCGTTTACGGGTTTGTATGGGAATGACTTGTTCATCGGAGATTTGCCAAAGCTGATCCACTTCGGCGATTTTCGCATCGGACATTCGCAAGAATTGCAATTCAATTACCACGGCATCGGCGGGCATTTGCGGCGTCGGAAGCTGGAAATTCGAGGAGGATTTCTCGCTATCAGCTTCGCTGGTGAAAAGCGAGCAACCTGAGAAAACCACCGAAACACTGGCCAACATCTTCAATAGCGAACGTCGAGATAAACCGAAGGAACGAATTTCCAACGGCTCCTCTGCGCAGAGCGGAGCCGGCAAATCGACTGGGCTATTTGAAATGAATCTTGCCACGTTGCTTCCCTACAACTTCAGCGTTTGCCTGAAACGAGTCCAAGTTAAATTGGCAATTAGGCAAACGAAAACGCCGGAGAGCCACCTCTCCAGCGCGGATAGTAGGTTCATCCAAAGGGTGGGTCAAGGCTGTTTTCAAAGCCAGCAACCCTTGTGGATAGCCACTGATAATGAGCGTGCTAGCTATTTTCCCGTGGCAGGTTTCGGTTGGGAGATAACCGTGCCGGGACGACGCGAAGAGGGCGGTCCGTTCGCGCCGGATCGGAGCGGATTGGCTGGAGGCGTGATGGCAGGTGATGGTGTGACTCGAACTGGATTGCCGTTTTGCGGGACTGGTCGAGCAGCATTAGGGTTAGCAGGATAGCCTCCAGACAACGCAGGGGGATCGGAAGGAGTCGAGTGGCTATTGGAAACCATTCGACCTGGGCCAGCGGATGATGGTGGACCACTTGCCTGCCCGTTCTGAATCGCTGGGTTAGTTGGTTCGCTTGCGGCCACATTGCTGGCGGGCTCGGCGCGATAGTAAGTTGTGGTTGAGTTGTTTGGCGCGATACCGTTAAAGCCCGCATCTGGCCAGCGCGAGGCGGGAGGATTGGACTGTACTAAGGTATTGGGATCGGTCGCTGAAGTGTCACTTGAGGCAGGAGCATTGATAGGGCCATTGACGGTCCCGGCCAGTTTTTGACGATCCGATGGTGTGGCATCGTAGCCGATAGGCTTGGGAATCCAGGGCTTAATGTCAGTGAGCGGGATCCCTTCCCCTTGGAATTGCTTTGGGATACCAGGTCTTTGCTGGTTTTCTTTGACGGCGTCTTGAATCTGCAGGCCGGGATCTGTGTTCGCAAACTCTTGCAATAGCTGAGAGGCCGCAGACTGTTGTGAGTCAGTGGTGGCGGAAACCAAACTGTGTTGTGTTGGAGCTTGAGCCGGACTTGCGGTAGCGTCTGAGGCTGTATTGGGATCAACCCATTGAAGTGGTTCAGCTTTGCGATTGCGCGAGTCGTCCCAGCGCCAGAATGGGACAGAGAGTCCTCCGACCAAGACAACAAGGATCCAGATAGAGGCGACATTCTTCGAATTGGATTCGTCTGACATGGTGCGGTGACAAATGGCTTGCCGCTATGCCAACGTCCATGAGACAGAAGCGGAGTGCTCGAATCGATTGCCCGCAATCCTGGGGCAATTCAATACCTGTTCGATCTATCGCTCGACCCAGTGGTTTTTGGGTTGACTGAGCGCAGATTAAACAACCATCTTTGCATCGACGCTTCTACCGGGAAAATTCGCAGAATTCAGAAAAGTTCCGGTTAGGTAAATGGCGCAAAAAAAATGGGGTGGCTGCGAGCCACCCCATTGAGAAGATCACGAGTGTTTCATGTTTGGAAATGAAACATCAGTTCGCTTTGGTCGATGTTTCTTGCTTTTCGACCAACCAGAGCAGTACTGGAGCAGCGATGTAAATCGAGCTGTAGGTACCGACGATAATCCCAACAAACAGCGAGAAGGCGAAGCCATGAATGCCTTCACCACCGAAGATGTAGAGGAGCAGAACGCTAACGATCGTGGTAGCCGACGTCAACAACGTACGTGCCAAGGTTTGGTTCACGCTCAAGTTAATCATCGCAGAAGTTAACTTGGGACTCTTACCGCGAACTTCACGAATACGGTCGAACACCACAATCGTATCGTTCAAGGAGTAACCGATGATGGTCAAGAACGATGCGATCATCGCGAGATTGATTTTGAAATCTTCGATGAGCAAGAAGCCCAGTGGGCCCGACATCCAATGGCACAAAGCCACGATGCCTAAGGTGATGAGCACGTCGTGAATCAAGGCAACCACGGCTGCCAACCCGAAGGCGATCTTCTGGAATCGGAACCAAATGTAAGCGGTAATGAAGAACAAGCTGATGATCACAGCACCAAACGCTTTGCCTTGCATCTCACCTGCCACCGAAGGCCGTACTTCGCTCAAAGACAAGAAGACTGGTTCGGAGCTGAGCAGCTTCTGAAATCCAGCAATAACTTGTTCCGATTGAACGCTGTCCAGTGGCAATGTCACTTCCCATTTGTCGAAACCGGCGGTCGATTCGCGAGTCCAACCAGCAGGTGGATTCTTCGGAACCAGGCCAATTTGAGCATCGACGATGGTTAGCCCCGCTGAGGCAGCTGCATCAATCAACTTCTGCGTAAGATTTTTGGGGTCGATCTTCGCGGATTGTTTGCCTGAACTAGCCTTCAGAGATACATCGAGTTTGGTGGTTACAGCTGGTGCTGAGGGTGCAGCAGGAGCAGCGGTTTCCGCTGGCGTCGTTGCACCTGGAGCGGTCTTAACTTCAGCATCGGTGGTGACTTCAGCGGCAGGAGATTCTTGTGCAGCTGGAGCCGGAGTTGCCGGTGCTGGAGTTGTCGGTGCTGGAGTTGCAGCAGGAGGAGTCGCAGCTGCAGGAGTTTCCGCCACAGGAGCAGCAGGTTGTTCAGGTGCGGCGGCAGGAGTTTCAGCTGGTGGCTGTGGCTCGGTATTAGCAGGAGCTGGGCTGGCTGGAGCTGGTGTGGCAGGACTTGGGTCTTGGTAAGAAACAAATCGAGCCTGACGGCGAGGTGAACTATTTTCGCTGGCGTCCGAAGTCTTTTCAGACGGAGGAGCAGCCATGTTCTCAACTTCGAACGTTACAAGTTTTGGACCACCATCTTTAGAGAAGCCCTCCACCAAGCGTTTCTTCAGTTCGTCTTCGCTCGCAATGGATGTATCCAAACGATAAACCGTACCAGGAGTAGCATCTTGCGTTTGAATCGCGGAAAGCGTTGAGCTGATTGGATTGTTCTCAGCATCTTTGTCGAAGATTTTGCGAGTCAGTTCGCGAATATCATTTTCGGGCATCGCATCTTTCAGTTGGAACACGACGCTGGTACCGCCCATCAAGTCGACGTCCAAAATATTCTTGCCTCGGGCCGCCACCGCGACGATACCAATCACAATCAGCAATGCAGACAAAGAAAGGCAAGCAACACGAGCCCCCATGAAGTCGATGTCGCGGTTACCCAAGAAAGCTTTCTTGGCCCAGCCAACGATATCGCTCATGCTGAGGCTGAGCATGTTGAAGCGTTCTGCGATGTCGAACATCAAGTGGGCGACATAAACGGCGGTGAACATGCTGCACAAGATACCGATACCCAAAGTGACAGCAAAACCACGAATCTGGTCGGTGCCTACCGCATAGAGAACGCCAGCGGTGATCAAGGTTGTTAAGTTCGAGTCCACGATCGTGGTAAAGGCTCGGTCGAAACCGTTGCGAACTGCGGAGCGTTTGTTGCTCCCCTTCGCAAGTTCTTCGCGGATACGTTCGAAGACGAGAACGTTTGCGTCAACGGCCATACCTACCGAGAGAACAAGACCTGCCAAACCTGGCAAAGTGAGTGGTTGGCGAATAGCGATCATCACCGCAAAGGCCAAAGCCGTGTTCAACGCCAAGGCGACACAAGCGATGATTCCGCAGAAGCGATAATAGGCCAATACCATGATAAAGGTTGCGATGAGTGCGGCAACTGATGCAAACATACCTTTGTTGATCGTATCAACGCCGAGCATCGAACCGATTTGGTTTTGGCTGATAGGTTCCTTACCCAAAACAGCAGGGAGTCGACCCGACTTCAAGATACTGGCCATGAAGTCCACTTCATCGCGGGTGAATCGACCTTCGATAATACCGTTGTTGCTAATTGGGCTGTTCAGCGAAGGGGCTGAAAGAACAAGACCGTCCATGATGATTGCCATACGGCGTTTGAAGCCAGAATCCGGTTGGTTGGATGCGGTGAGTGCCAAGAGTTTTTGGGCACCAGCGACGTTCATGTTAAACGAAACAGCAGGACCACCTGATTTATCGACCGTTGTTCCAGCGCGGGACAAATCTTCCCCGTTGACCATTGGGAAAGCTTGGCCACCTTTTTCAAGAGCGATCAGAACGTCAACTTCCGAGATGTTTTGTGAGGCCAACCAACGTTCCACTGCATAATCACCTTCGAGCGGTGGGAACTGCAAAATAGCTCCGGTCTTCGAATCGCGTGCAATGTCGGCCAACACGTTTTCTCGCAATGGACGAACGCCATCAGCCCGAGCTTTTTCGCGACCGACGGTATACCATTTTCCAATCACACGATTGTCGGACGAGCGAACATCGCGCGATACGCGAATGCTCTGATTGTCGGATGTCGATTGTTGGCGAGCAGCTTGAATGATGTCGGCATGATCGCGGGAGTTGGCCACAATGCGGAACTGAAGTGTACCGGCACTGGAAACCAAACGTTTGATTTCATCGATTTCGAATTGATCGACGTTGGGGACAACGATTTCGATTTGGTTTTGTCCATAACCGCGAATCGAGAGTTCTTTCTGGCCCCCTGGATTCAAGCGTTGTCCAATAGCTGCAGCAACCGAATCGATGTCGATGCTCTCGCGATTGGAGCTCACCATGGGTTGGCTCGGATCGATAGGCTGAGCCATTTCGGACTTGTCGATTTCGTAAAGCAGAATGGTACCGCCTCGAATATCGACCCCGTACTGCATCTTGCCGAACACCAGCGTCAACGCACAGGTGATGACAACGCCCAAGGTGATTCCCAATGGGGTGGCATGCTTAGGCATGTTCAAGACTTTGCTAAGTACCGATCCAACGAAGATGGGTACAAAGAAAATCAGAATTAACGCTCCGAAAAAGAGCATCAATGAGTTGAAGCCGTTATTCGAAGTGGTGGTTTCCACCGCTTCAGTAGCAGCTTGCGCTTGGGCCAATAACAAGACGACAGAATTCATAGCGGATATCATGGAGTTTTCCGGTGGCTCCTGCGATTCCTGTATTTAGGAAACGTTATTTAGTTGAAGGTTGTACGTCTTAAAAATTTTGGTTTTCTTTGTCGAATCTCAAGTGGTCGCATCGGATATGACACGTGTGATCGCATCGCGATTGACCGTAATCTTTGTATTGTTGGAATCATCGATTCGGATGGTTACGGTGGGTGAATCGCTGGCCGCATTAACCACAACGCCGTGTATGCCACCCATCGTCACCACATGGTCGTTCTTCTTGAGGCCAGCCAGAGCTTCGGCCGTTTTTCGCTGTTGATCGCGCCCTTGGCGTTGTTGGGGCAAGATCACCATAAACCATAACAAGATCAGGGCGAGCATCAAAAAGTTGATTGGATTACTCAGCACGGTGCGCCAACCACCAGTTTCACCCGCAGCACCACTGGCGCCTTGAGTTGGCTGTTGGGCCAAAATCCAAATTGTTGTGATATCCAAAAGTCTCATCATGAATTTGCTCTTTCGCGTCTACTGTTTGCGAGCGGACGTTTGCGGACCTGTTAGTTCAACTCATCATCGGGAACCGACCATTTCACTTCGAGTTCCTTCTCAAGTTCGCTGTACCAGCCGGCAAACATTTCTTGAGCATCACCGAAGGCCAATGTTCGGGCGGAACCCTGAACAGTATCGGTCGAAAAACGTTTTTCCAATTCAGCGGCATCCGGCAAAAACTCGATGACTCGGTAAACATAGAAGACGGTCTTCGGAGCGTTAGGTGCTACTCCGCTGTTACCAGCCGAGGTTGCGAAGACTTTCTGCATGAAGTCTGGGCCAGGCGTATCAACGCCCTCCACTTCACTCAAGAATGGATTGAATTGGTTGGCTCCACTCATCCAAGTAAACAAGGTTGGCTTGAATACCAATGGTAGTTGATCTTCATTGACGACGCTCTTCCAGGCATCTTCGCCAGTGGCGGCTTGCAATTTCTTAGCAAGTTCAGCAGCCGCTTCTTCAGCCAATTTCTCGGCCTTTTGCTTTTTCCAAGCAGCTACAACTTGCTCGCGAACTTCTTCAAGCTTTGGAATAAAGGGAGCCTTCGAGTCGGTCTTCCAAAAGAGGAACTCGCTCATTTGCATTTGAGGTGCACTGAAGTCGATGGCAAAGCTTCGCATTGGCTGGAACAAAGATAACTCATTGCTGAACACTCCTTGCGAAAATGATTGACCGCTGGTTGTTTGGCTGCGACCAAGTGGTGTATCCAACACTGCCAAGACATCAATCATGCCGGTTTGACGATAAGGTAAGCCCGCTGCTTCAGCCAACTTTTTGATGTCGGGACGGGTTGGTTCCTTCGCGGCTTTAGGATCCATTTCCAAGGCTACTTTGTAGGAACCATATTCGGTGAAGTACTGCAGCATCGGTTTTTGGATGGTCGTGACAGCATCTTCCAATGTCTTGCGAGCCAATGGCAAAACCATGGAGCGTGCGATCTCATCTTTGACTTCTTCGAATGGAATGATCTCTTCCGCTGGAGGAGCTGGGGCAACTGGTGTTCCAGCTGCTGGTGCTTCCGCTACCGGTGGAATGTCCAAAGATGGTGGTGGTTCAACGGGAGGCGGTGTTGTTTCTTGAGCTGCAGGTGCTGGAGCGGGAGCAGGAGCTGCCGGAGTCTCTGCAGCTGGCGTTGCAGGAGTTTCAGCAGCAGGTTTTTCCTCAGCTGGAGGCTGAGCTGCTGGTGTTTCTTCTTGGAACGAAACGAGTCGTGGTCGCAGCGGGTTGGGGTAAAGTTCTGCGTTGGCAGCTTGCGAACCATCACCATCTTTCTTGGGTTCTGCAGCAGGTGCAGGTTCTGTGGTCGCAGGAGCTGCTGGTGTCTCCGTCGCAGGAGCTGGCTCTGCAGCTGGTGTCTCAGCGGCCGGTGGAGCTGGCTCGGCAGGTTTATCTGCAGGTGTTTCCGCAGGAGCAGGTGGCGTTGTTGCCGGAGCAGCATCAGTGGCTGCCGGCGCAGCTGGCGGTGTGGTAGCGTCTGCCGCTGGTGGAGTTACAGCGGGAGTCGCTGCAGGGCGTCGATACTGCCCCAAGCCAACGCGGCGATCGTATTCTGCCTTCACTTGATCGACCGGCAGTTTGGCAACTTCCGCAACGATAAACGGCTCACTGGTTAGTTCAATAACGTCCAAGTTGGCTTGATATCGCTTGCGAAAACCAGGTTCAGCAGACATCGGGCTGCTGAATTGTTCTTTGTACTTTTCGAACAATTCGGTCACTTCTGCTTCGCTTGGTTCATCCTTTACGTTTTTGACGTAATCAGCAACCACAATTGGGAAGCCTTCGATGCGAGCTTGACGATTAAGCCGCTCGAAATATTGCCAAGCCTGACTTGGAGACATGATTGGCC
>JAFLCP010000154.1 GCA_017303505.1 Planctomycetota bacterium
TGATTAAACAAAAAATGTCTAGATGGCTAAAATGCGACCCAAAGAGACATCGAAAACTCGATAAATTGACCAAAACCTTTGCCGAATCAGTAGTTATGCTTAATTGAACGGTATTGGGGTTAAACGATCCCAAGCAATTGTGGTTTTGCAAGATGGTTTCGGCACAGAAGAAGTCTTGCGGAACTTTAGAGAGCGTTTTGGGTGATTGGCGTCTTGCTCCGGGGGACCTAGCCTCCGCTTCGGTACGGCTACGGGTTAAACGATCCTAAGCAATCATGGTTTTGCATGATGGTTTCGATACGGCAGAAGACTTGCGGAACACAGCGTGGAGTTGATTTGTTTGGCCTGCGGAACTTTGGGAGAGTCTTGGGTGATTGGCATCTTGCTTCGATGTACCTAGCCTCCGCTTCGCTACGGCTACGGGTTAAACGATCCTAGCCTCCGCTGCGCTACGGCCACGGGTTAAACGATCCCAAGCAATCGTGTGTAGAATCAAAACGGAGTTGACTAGCGGAAGTCGCTTTTGACGGTGCGGATCGATTGCAGAAATTGATCCATACTTGGTGTGCGATCATTTAAGCTTGGACGCATGGCGGCCATGATCGCATTGCCTAAGGTTCGATCGAGATCTGGGCGATACTCGAATATGTCTCGGGCCGGATGGGTGTCGTGTTGCAAGGCAGCCAAACCTGAAGCATCACCGACCGGCCATGGGAGTTCAAACGTGCAAAGATGGTAGCAAGTCACGCCAAATGAAAAGACATCGACGCGTTGATCGGTTGGTTTACGCCGCACGATTTCGGGCGACATGTAAAGCGGCGTGCCGGTGCGATTGCCGGGCTGCATAAAATCTTTCGTTGCGGGAACCGTCAAGCCGAAATCGATCATCTTGACCTGCTCCATGTTGGTGAAGCAAATGTAGTTGCGCGGGCAGATATCGCGATGGATAAAGCCTTGCTCATGCACATACTTGAGTGCTTCAGCCATTTGACGTATGAGGTTGAGTCGTCGGCCGTTGAGCATGTCTTCCGACTTTTGGTAGATCAGCTGCTGCAGGCCGGGACCGTCGACAAACTCCATAACCAAGTAGGGGAGGCCCTTGGTCGTCGTGCCATATTCGTACGTCACCACAATATTGGGATGACGCATTTTAGTAGCGATCTCACCTTCGCTCGGCTTGTTGAGCCCCTTAAAACGGCTCTCAAAGAAGGCCACTTTCTCCGCGTCGCAGATCTTCACCCCTACGACTTCCTTACGGACTCGGTCGTTCGCAACATAGAAGTTGCTCATCGTTCCGAATACCGATGAACGCAGACGTTCAAATCGAGTCTCCACGTCACAGCGGGACTCCGTTTTGAACATTGAGGTGAGTTTATCCAGCAAACCCATGTGTCAGTGACCGCCGAGAGGGAGATAAGTAATTGAGCGACTTACCATCCACAATAATCAATAGCTCGTGCGATTTCAGACTTCAATTTCGAACGTTCGACGATTCGATCGATATATCCATGTTCCAAAAGGAACTCGCTGGTCTGAAAACCGGGCGGCAATTCGATTTTGATGGTTGCTTTGATCGTACGCGGACCAGCGAAACCGATCAACGCTTTGGGTTCTGCAAATACCAAGTCACCCAGAGAAGCAAAACTAGCGGCCACCCCACCCATGGTTGGGTTAGTCAGGACGCTGATAAACAGGCCTCCCGCTTCGCGATAACGCGAAAGTGCAGCGGACACTTTGGCCATTTGCATCAGCGAAAGAATCCCTTCATGCATACGCGCCCCACCACCTGACCCACTGACGATTATCAGAGGGAGTTTCTGTTCAGTGGCTCGCTCGACCAATCGGGCGAGACGTTCGCCGACAACGGAACCCATGCTGCCCATGATGAAGGCCGAATCGGTCACACCAATGGCAACCCGACGGGCGCGGATCATGCCGCAGCCAGTCATCGCGGCGTCGGTCATTCCAGTTCGCTCTTGTTCGGCGACCAAGCGTTCGGCATAGCTCTTCTTATCGGCGAACTTAAGTGGATCGGTAGGACGAAGATGATTGTCCCACTCTTCAAAAGTCCCCGCATCTAACACTTGTTCCAAACGCTCTTGGGCCGAAACATAAAAATGGTATTGGCATTTGGGGCAGACATTCAGAAGTTTCTGAGCTTCTTTACTATAGATGGTCGCTTGGCAACCGCCGCACTTGATCCATAGTCCTGCCGGAATTTCTCGCCGCTTGAAAACCTTGCTTTTGGTTTCCGCTTGATCGTTTCGTTCCACAATCGCCATAGTCTCTATCCCAATTTTCGATGAGCTTACTCAGCCAATCGGTTACGTTGTTTTAGGCTAATACCAACTGTCCTTGAGAAATCTGAATCGTATCCCAGTGACCATCGTCACAGCACGATTTCCAAAGATCTCCCACTTGAGCTGAACATAAAAGATGCTTAACGACAGAAGCCATTGGTTCGGGGACAACCATGCCGATGACGCCTTGCCGATGTTTTTTCAGCAAACGTGCCAAACCCTTTTTGGCTCGATCTTCGGCGGTATCCAATGTCTCGCCACCTGGAGGACAAACCGTTCCAGGATTTTCTTGATATTGACGGTAAACCTTGGGCAATTGTCGGCGAACTTCTTCAATTCGCTTACCTTGCCATAAACCTTGATCCAGGTTTTTGAAACAATCGATCGTCTTAATTTTCCAACCACATCGTTCATTCAAGACGTTTGCGGTTTGCTGTGCGGACATGCAAGGTGCAACATACAGACATTCGATCGGCATCTCGGCCAATTCAACTGCTGTTTTCTCCGCTTGCACCACTCCGCAATCGCTGAGCGGTAATTCAAGCGTTCCCTTGATACGACCATCGTCATCAAATGACGTCGCGCCAGGCCGAACCAAAATGACTGTTAACATATATCCTCAAATAAAATCCTAGACCGGGAGCCCCATGGCTGCAGTGAGTTGCCCAATCGCCTCACCATAATTCGGCTGTTTGAATATGGCCGAACCAACCACCAACAAATCAGCTCCCGCGTTGCGACACGCTCCAATCGTTGTCCGATTCACTCCACCATCCACTTCCAATAACAGCGACTTCGGCCCTTGGGCGCGAAGTGTTGCAAGTTTCGTCAAAGCCACCGGATCGAACGCTTGTCCGCCAAAGCCCGCTTCAACACTCATCACCAAAATCAAATCGCATAGGTCCATAGAGTCATGGAGCGATTCGATCGCTGTCTTTGGATTGAAGGCAAGTCCTGCCGCAATCCCTAGATCCTTTAATTCTCTTAACAGAGGCCTAGGGTCGTCAACGGCTTCCCGGTGAAACGTGATACAATCTGCCCCAGCATCCACAAATTGAGGTGCGTATTTGTGGGGGTCTGATATCATGAGGTGAACGTCAAGGGCGAGGTTTGTTACCTTTCGGAGTGACGCTACAATGGGGAGGCCATAGGAAAGGTTGGGAACAAAGTGCCCATCCATCACATCCAGATGCAAGATCTTGATTCCCGCTTCTTCCAGCCGACGGGCCTCACGCTCCAAATTAGCGAAATCGCACATCAACAACGAAGGTAGGATCCATGGTCCACCAGATTGGCAAGCTTGTTCAAATCGTTGTTTACCTTGCATCGTTCACCTTCACTTACCTTCGAACCTACGCTGGCTGTTGAATCATGGCTTGCCGATTAATCATGCCTGCCATTGGCTTTAACAAGTTCAGTTCAATACACTTAAAAGTCGTCGACGCGAGGAAGATCTTCCAACGAGTCGATTTGGAATAACGCCAAAAAACGCTGAGTCGGATAGTAACGTTCGCGGCGCGTTTTGCCTTTCCCCTCTCGACGAATTTCCAATAAGTTTCGTCGTACCATCTGGCTGAGAATACCCCCCACCGGTTTGCCATATTGATGTTCCAGCTTGTCGCGTTCAACACCAGGTTGATAGGCGACCAATGCCAACACATCCACGGCCGCTTGATTCAGCTTGGCCTCTTTCACTTTGCCATAAAAGCGATCCCGTAACGCATGCATGTGCGGAGCAAGTTCCAACATATATCCGCCCGAAACCATATGAATTCGATATGCGGCCCCTTCCGTTTCATAGCTCTGATTGAGCTCGGTCACAATGACATCGACTTCCGCAGGATGGACGCCACGCATCACGCCAGCCAACATCTCTGGGGTAAGTGGTTTGTTTTCGGGATGCCCCACAAACAACGCTGCTTCTACAATCGAACGCGGCGCAATGAGATAGTCTTCATCTTCTTGAAGCTCTTCTTCCAACGGATCATGGCCAGGCACAATCGGCTCGATGAGTGTCGGTTCGGCTTCCTCTTCCTCCTCAGCGGTCGTAACCGGATAAGGAGCCTTCCCGCGTTGCATCATTTGGGCATACGCTTCTCCCAACTCTTCGAGAGAAAGCCCGTGGTCGGACTCATCTTCCGCTTCTTGCGAATCAGGTTCTTCAGTGACCATTGTGGTGGACCCATGACCCGTGAGTTGTACGCGACCCAGACCAAGCCGATTTCCCATAACTGGCTGATGACACCAGAATGTGTCGAGGCATTTCTTTTTTGCCGAGAACTCCTTGCAGAGAACTCGGTACAACCTTTTAGTCTTTTCACGCTGCGGGGGCAATTTCGAACGCCAAAAAACGCCGGGCATTTTTCGCAACATCTGTTGACAAAAATGCTCGTTTTTTTGCCATGCTTAATGATACATCGTCTCATTAAGTTCGTTTTCGGAAGCCAGGACCTGGAAAAAAGGCCACCGCCACATGTCTGACGTCCCCAAGCCGATTGAAAGAAGGGAGTTGGAGAGCGACCATCTGCTCCTCCCTTCCCTTGCCTCCAACCACCAACTTGCTGCGGAATATCCAGCAAGTTGTTTAACTGCGGAATCGATACCGCTCGCCGCGTTCCCAAAGCTGATCACTTCGGATGAACTTTTCGGTGCAGACCGCCAGATACTCATCGATCATGCGGGAGCGGTTTATCGATTGCAGATTACCAAACAAGGAAAGCTCATTTTGACCAAGTGATCGGCTCACTTTGCCTTCGAGTTTTTCAGGAGCAGTTTACCTGGGAGCACTCTCACAGGAGGTTTGGGAGTGGATGAATCGTCGATGAGTTCAGTTGGAGGCATTTTGGCTGGGGGCTCAGCCAAACCTGTGATTGGCGAATTGGCACCACCAGTTGGAGGGCGGTCGATTTCCGGAAGAATCGGCCGAGATTTGAATTGTTCAAACTCCTTGGTTCCGATCGTAATGTCGCGATGATTTCTTGTCCCTTCATGTGCAGTCAATGTGGCACTGCCGAGTTCTAACTTAAAGCGGTTCAAGTCGACCCAACCTGTACTGAATGTTCTGCGGAAGCCGGGAACATGACTTCGCAATTGCCCTCGCACCGCTGGAGTGAGGCTAACTGCCACACGATACTTCGGTTCGCTCAATCGTAAACCATAACGATAGTGATCCTGACTTTGACGTGGCGAGAGGTGTATTGGTGGCAAAGTCAAGCCGAGGTTGGCTCGACCCGTGGGACCGAAATTGATCCGCATATCTCCATGCTCCCCGTTTTCTCGGTCGATGATCAATTGACTTCTGATCGATGCGTTCCCTTCCAGCTTTACCTTTAAGCCAAACTGAGCCGAGCCGGATACAGCGCTGTAGTCAAAATGAGTACCGGTTAACTGTGGCGGAATCTCCATATGAAACTGGACATCATGACCGGGAGTGGGTGGAGTGAGGTTCTGACCATAATCGAATCCGAAATCCCTGCCGCGATTAATCCAGGTACGGCCGAAGGCACGTAGCTTGATGCGGTAGTAAGCACGTGCGCCTAACACGAACTCTTTGCCGTCGAACACATGTCTTTCAGGGACTCCTTGCTCCCGATAGAAGGCTGGGCCAGCATCAATGGTGTGTAATGTCAATTGTGTAGAGAAACGCTGTTCGCTATCGGTTTGTGCGTATCGACGAATATACGTTGGATTGGACTCACCACGAATCTGCATTGGAAATCGAACCCCAAACTCGTAGCCGGCTCCAAGCTTGACTTCAAAGTAGCCTGCAAACGACTCCCATTTTCGTTCCCAAGACCAACTGTTGCCGATGGAAAAGCCAACGATAAAATCATGGCGGAATTTCTTTTCACCCCGAACGTGTATATGTTGTTGTCTCTCCGCGTTGTTCGGAGATCTTGAGGCCTCATCTTTTTCTGCGAGCCATTCAAACACTTCTGGATTGAGTGGAAGTGATGGTTTTGCGTTAGGCAATTGCAGTTCTAGGGGGCTGTGGGGCCGAAAGTCGATCAATCCTCGTTCGAATGTCGGATGCACGATTCGACCATTACGTACTGGTAATGGCGACTTTGCAAACGCAATCGTTTCCGTTACTGAGTATTCGCCATAGCCTTCTTGGATCGCGGCGAACACCGCTGCAGGGCCCTTCTTCGCTGCAGTTGCCAACGGATGATCGTCCGGCATCTTGGCTGTTTTGGTTGCGAAGAATTTTTCTAAGTGGCGTCGCTCTTCCTCGGATAAATCTTCCCATTTATCTTGAACTTCGTTCCGTTCGGAGAGGTTGTTGCGAAACTCTTCTGAGATGGCCGCAAGGGCTTGGGGATCTTTGACCAGCATGCGAACGCCGCTCGTTATGACGAATGCATCATCGGTTTCCGCAATGGATTCAAGCCATTCGGGTCGACCTGAAAGCGCTTGCGGCAATCTCTGGGCGGTCTGGTACAGGCCGATATTCGATTGGCGAATCGTTTGCACCACTTCAGCCAAGGAAGTGGTTACACCATCGGAGCTTTGTAGACCGATGCGGGCAACTTCATTCGGTGCAATCCACCGACGAATCTGCCCAAGTTTTTCCAGGGACTCCAGCGTACTGAGTTCGGTGTCTTCGTCCACTAAGGTCGCGGTGCCGTCCGTGAGACTGGTGGTGTCGTCTATCGGAACACGATGTACTTGGGCTAGTAGTTGAGGAGTTGGCAGAAGAAAAGCCAAAAGTGCGAACGCATGGATCAAAGATAGAGACTTCATAGGTGGTTCCTGCGAGAAGAGAAGATTAGGAACGGCAACAAGGAGTTGTGGTGTCCGCTCCAACCTCCAAGCAAACGGAATGCCAAGCTGATTTCCAACCCAAAACCGAGGTCTTCGCAAGAAAGTGTCGCGGAGTGATGACACTTCTTGTCTCAAAATGAAACTGAAGTCGTTGGGTTCACCGCTTTTTGACGGTCATTCACCATGGTTTGATTGGAACAAGCTCCAGATCATGGGGACAATTTTTGTTCCCGCAAATGCATCGACACCCAGCAAGATAATGAACACGACTCCTAACACCACCGCATTGGTCCATGCTCCTTGATTCCAGGGCGCCGAGGCTGGAGCAAGAGAGTAACAGTGTGGGCACATCTGAGCATTGTCTTCGACAGGAAGTTCGCACTTCGGGCATACAATTGGGCCGTTATACATGGGAAGTTCTCGCCGCATTTTGGTTATTGATTGAACCGCCAAACGTCTTTCATCAAAACAGTAGTACGGCATTGCTGGTGGTGCAGAGTATGAGGGATTAACTCTTGCAAGGGAGAGCCGTATTTCATTTGGGACTAGCGACGTTGACGGTTCTACAGGAGCAAGCCTTCCCTACCCTTTGATAAAATCGTTGCAATCGTTGAAATCGTTCTAAGTATTCTCAAACAAAGTTGCTAGCAAGTAATTGGAGAGGGAGAGCCCAGCCCCTTAATTCCAACCTAAACTTGACGACTCCATAGACTTTTCTTGGTTCGTACCCTCGCCTAAAAAAGAGGCGCGCCCTGTTTGAGCCAAGATTCTGCCAGAACCTGAAGACGCGTTTTTGTCAGCCTCACTGATCGAGGCCAGCAATAGACCGAGGAGACGTGCTTTGAATAGTAAATTTCGCAAAGAAATCGAGCCAAATCTCGATACGCAACAAGTCCTCACGGGCTTAGCTGCGGTAGTCGCCCTGTCCACCATTTTGTATTTCGCGTGGAGTGGCTTTTACACTGTTCGCGAATATGAAAAGGCCGTTGTGCTCCGTTGGGGCAAATATTACACGACTGCCGAACCTGGCTTACATTTCAAACTCCCCTGGATCGACGAACGCATTTTGGTCGATTGCTCGGAACGAACGCTACGCTTACCCTGGGGAACCGCCGAACTTGTACAGCGTGGAGCCCCTCTCACCGTAGAACGCGACAGTCCCGAAGAGATGCTCATTCTGACTGGCGACTTGTATGCGGCAGTTGTTGAATGGAACGTGATTTGGCGAGTTTCCGAACCGAGGGACTTTGCGTTACGCCTCAACGATGATGATGCGGATAACATCATCAATGCTGTGGCCCGCAGCACGATGCATCGCATTATCGGCGACTATGCTGCAGATGAGATTCTAACGGGAAAACGCGAAGAGATCGCATTAGCTGCACTGGCTGAACTGAAGTCGAATTTGGAGTCGCTCAAAAGCGGCATCATGATTGTCGACTTACAAATGCAGCGTGCGATTCCACCTGATCGTGTTAAGCCTGCTTTTGATGAAGTCAACGCCTCGATTCAACAACGCGACAAGTTGGTCAATGAAGCGAGACGCGAACGCAATCAAATGCTCCCGCTGGCACTCGCCTCACAAGATAAATCAATTCGTGAAGCCGAAGGTTATGCTTCTCGCCGCAAAGCGGAAGCCGAAGGTGAAATCGCAGCCTTGCTCGCCAAGTACGCAGCTTATCAGAAAGCTCCGGAGTTAACTCGTCGTCGACTTTATTTGGAAACTATGGAGCGAGTGCTCGGTAATAGTGGACCTAAAGTCATTTTGGACGGCAGTATGCCAAGTCCACTTCCTCTGCTTCCGTTGGAGAAGGAATAACCTCTATGACCATTTGGCTTCAACGCGGATTGCAAACATTGGCCTTAGTGGGAATCGCTTTGGTATTGCTCCCGTTCTTTACCTATGTGGTAGACGAACGTGAAATGGCGGTCGTTTTGCGGTTCGGTCGCCCTGTGCGGTCCACAACAACGCCTGGACTTAACTGGCGCATACCGGGAATTGAAACCGTTCGCATACTTCCTGCTACTGTTCAGTTCTGGGGAGATGAGCCTCGATTTCTCATTCCCGATTTGCCAACCAAAGATGACAAGAAAATCGAATTGGTTCCTTGGGCCATTTGGAAAATCAATGATCCGGTCGTGTTTGTTCAACGCCTAAGAACGGTCGAAGACGCTGAACAACGCGTGGCCCAGTTCGTGCGATCTGCAATCCGTGACTCTATCACACAATATGAGCTCGCCGAGTTGATTCGCAGCACCAATCGCGATTTGCAAACAGCCAAGCTCGATATCGATTCCGCCGGGGTCGCCGCCGACATTGTCAATCTTGAAGATTCGATCCAAAGCGGTAAGTCGGAAATCAAAATGGGACGCCAGAAGATTCTTGATAAAATCAAAGCCGATATCCAAAAGCGACTCTTGGCTGCTGCTGGTGACGAAGGTTCGGCGCGTGGCATCGAATTGGTCAGTGTGGGTGTATCGAAAATCGACTTCGTGTCGAGTGTGCGCGAAAAGACCTTTGACCGTTGGATCGCCGAACGTGGAGCTTTATCTGCGCTCAATGTGAACGAAGGTGAACGCTTAAAGCAAGAGATTCTCAACCAAACCAAAGCTGAGGTTGAGAAGATCGAAGGTGAAGGAAAACGCAAGTCGAGTGAGATTCGCGGTAAAGTGGATGCGGAAGTCATTGAATTGTACGCTAGTGCTATGCAAAGCACCTCTGATTTTTATGACTTTGTGCGTACGCTCGAAATGTACGAAAAAACGATTGATAAGGACTCGCGACTTTATCTGTCAACCGATAGCCCGCTCTTTGAATTGCTTCGAGGCGATAGTATGAAATTGCCCGCCGCAAGCACATCGCAACCGGCACAACCGGCAAAGGTGAATTAGTTTTACTAAGCCCTCCATAGATCAGGCACATATTTGGCTGTGCGGTGAAGTCACTTCCTCAGACTGTGGTATAGATTGACAGGCTCTCCCTGCCATAAATCTATCCCACCTGACCGCCAGCCAAAATATGAACTCAACATCCGCTGCGAGCGCTCCTCCACAATTGCGCTTATTGGTGATCGCCGTTTATGCTCTTGCGATTTTCCTGGGAGCATTTTTGCTGTTTCAGGTTCAACCCATTATGGGTAAGTACATTCTTCCATGGTTCGGAGGAAGCCCTGGTGTTTGGACGACTTGTATGCTCGTATTCCAGCTGCTGCTGTGCGGCGGATATGCATACGCTCATTTTCTAAACCGCTATTGCACGCCGCGCGGGCAGATTTTCCTGCACGCTGTATTGTTGCTTGGCTCTCTCTTCACATTGCCTATTGCACCATCGGCGGAGTGGAAGCCCACTGGCTCAGAAGCACCCACTCTCTGGATCGTGATGCTCTTGATTCTTAACGTGGGGTTGCCTTACTTCTTGCTGTCTGCCACTGGTCCATTGCTGCAAAGTTGGGTTTCTCGATCAGGTATCGTCGAGCATCCGTATCGACTCTATGCCCTGTCGAATGTCGGATCGTTGTTAGCATTGCTCAGTTATCCTTTCTTTTTTGAAACGTGGATGTCTTCAAGTCAACAAGCGACAAATTGGTCTTTGGTATTCTCCTTCTTTGCGATTGTCTGCCCGTTGGCTGGTATTCTCTCATTGATTCGCAGTTTGAAACGTTCACAAGCTCTCGCTGAAACAGCAGTGACTGCCAACAGCGTTCGAACGCCGATAACCGCCATGCAATATGTGCATTGGTTTGTGCTCGCCTTTATTCCATCGTTGATGTTGTTGGCAGTAACCAATCAAGTTTGTTTGGATGTGGCTGTGATTCCATTCTTGTGGATTTTGCCACTCAGCATTTACCTTGTCAGCTTCATTCTCTGCTTTGAATCGCAGCGTTGGTACCATCGTCGTCCGTACATCGCCTTAACGATGTTGGCTTTCATCGGTGTCTTACAGGCTCAAACTGCTGGCCCGTCGATGAATTACGTGCTGCAAATCTTGATCTATTTCTCCGCATTGTTCTTGACCTGCATGGTCTGCCATGCCGAATTGGTTCGTATTCGACCCGAAGCCCATAATCTCACCGCGTTTTACATGACGATGTCGATTGGTGGAGCCTGCGGCGGATTGTTTGTTGGACTCTTGGCTCCCATGTTATTCAATGATTTCTTGGAGCTTCAAATCGGTTTGATTTTGTGCGGCCTTGTGATGTTAGCGCTATACTTCTTGCCGAAAGATCATACTCTTTCGAACCTTTCATTCCAGCGACAGCGAGTTTACTCCAGTTTGGCGATGTTCGCTTTGATTGGAATCATTGGTACACAATGGTTTGTTGGCTCGTCGCAACATGCAATTCGAAATTTCTATGGTGTGTTGCGAGTCAAATCGGCGCTCGACGAAAAGACCGGCTTGATGGTCAAGGTCTTATTTCATGGGCGCATTGTGCACGGTACACAATTGGAACGCGAAGATCTCAATGCGACCCCGACCGCATATTACGGTTATGATTCTGGTGTTGGCATGACGCTCCAAAACTTTAAGCCCGATGCACCGCGCAACATTGGTGTTGTTGGCTTAGGGGCTGGTACGTTGGCGACCTATGGCAAATCGGGTGACCATTGGAAGTTCTATGAAATCAATCCTGATGTGATTGATTATGCTCAGCGTCACTTTACTTTTTTGAGTCAGTGTGCTGCTGAAGTTGAAGTGTTACCTGGCGATGCGCGGTTGACTTTAGCTCGCGAACCCGAAAATCAATTCGATATTCTTATTCTTGATGCATTCAGTGGCGATGCTATCCCTGTCCATTTGCTAACGACCGAAGCTTTGGCTATCTATCGACGATGTTTGAAGCCTGACGGTGCATTGGTGATTCACATCACCAACCAATACTTCGATTTGGCACCAATCGCGGCCGGTTTGGCTGAGGATGCTGGCTACTCGGTGACCGTGATCGATAATCGTGAGACCTTGAAGCCATTTGCAAATCGTTCGATGTGGGCCGTATTGTCGGCAAACCCCGAGGCGATTGCGGCCGTGAGAAAGATCTCAGACAAAGAAATCGTCCCTGTTCGCCGGCAACTCAAATGGACCGATGATCGCAGCAATCTTTTCGAAGCTCTGCGATAAATTAGTAGCAAATCGGGTGTGTTCCGCGAACGGTCCATGAGCCGCCACGAGTCTTGGGCACCGTTGAATCGATGCAATGGTGGACTCGAACCGTTCATGTTCGCTTCACACACCTTACTCTGTTAATTTGGGAGGGTTGCGGTGGCGTTGCGTTCCCGCTTTTCTGATTTTATCCCCAACCATCGAATGCGACGATACTTTCCCTAAGTCCGTCTATTCTGACTGCTGTGTTTGCCGCTCGGCAATGCTTGAGCAATCTTGGATGGGACAGGCCTTTGTAGACCCGCAGCCGGTTGGCAAGTGGGGCAGAAACGTCAGGAAGGCGTGATGCAGCAAAGGTCCGCTGAGGAATGTAGCAAGCAGGGAAGCTTTGCTACAAGGCGGCTCCTCAGACCTACGAACTCCGCCACTCACTCATTTCCCGACTTTGGCGAACAATGGCTAAGCTGAGTTGGTTCTCGAAACTTTACTGGAAGCATCTTGCAGGGCCCAAGAGCGACAAGAGTTTGCACAAGCTACTTTTGGAGCAGAGCTTCAATTCGATTTTGGAAATCGGTATCGGTAACGGTGAACGAACCCAGCGCGTCTTTAAGCTGCTGACGCCCAAAGATCCGCAAGCGACAATTCGCTACACCGTCGTGGACGCTTTTGAATCTGTTCCAGGTCATTTGACCTTGAAACAAGCTCACAAGATGTTGGCGGAAAAAGGGGTGAAGAGTACCTTGGTTCCCGGAGATCTAACCGCCGCTTTGGCGCGTGTTGGAAACACCGTGGGGCAGCATGAGTTGATCATTGCTGAAGGCATCTTGGATCTAAGTGCTCCTGGCCAAAGTCTACTGACACCTTGGCTTAAGAAAGTTGCGCACTCTGACGGTTGGATTCTGTGCTCTGGTCGTGAAGGGCAAGTTTTGACCGCCATGAAAGTGAGCGATTTGCAGGTAGCTGCAGCGAAGCAGGCGGCGTAATCGAACGCGCTGTGTTTCGTTCTCGCACATGGTTGACTGTTTGAGTGTGACTTATTGGTCGTGGATGACACCCGCACGTCGTTCGGCGATATGCCATAAAACTCCACACGGATCGACAACATAAGCAATGCGCAGACCCCAAGGCTGCACCGCAGGCGGTTTGGGGGCTGGGACACCAAAGCGTTTGGCAAGATCAAGTGATTGGATATGCGACCACCAATGATCTAAGTCATCGACCATCAGTTGCATCATGAAGTTACCCGCCCAGTCTTTGTGATAGTGTCGCTGCAGCAAGAAGCCTCCGCTCCCCGCTTTGAATATGGCAACTTCGCTATCGAGCGTTAGTTCGAAGCCCAAAGCCAGATAGAACTGCTTCGACTTCTCAAAATCCAATGTCGGGAGGAAAGGACGGGCCAGTTCATTCTGCATCGGTTTATCTCACTCGCTGTTGGTCATAAAAAATGCCATACGATGCTGCATGCAAGTCATTGCTTTTGCTCATGAAGTTGGGCAAAGCGTTGGCGAATGATGTCCACATCACCTGTCGTAAAATAGGCGACATAGTCAAAGGTGAGATTGGGTGTCAGCGCAAAGGTTCGCAGCGGGGCGACATACGAACAGGCAGAGCCTGCCCCACCCTGAAACCGATAGCAAGTCGCTTCGGTGGATTCGGGAACGTAAATACCAATGCCTTTGTTTTTCTCGTCCACAAAAGCTGCCCAACATTCAGTGATGGTGAGATATTCATTCGGCCAACCTGGTTTCCGTCGGCTTAGTGGAGCATCTGTCCAAGGTGTTTTACCGCTGTAGGTAACAAGTTCAGAAAACTGTGGTGCCACAAAAACAGCGGGGGTTTCTTGATGGCGGGGGCGATGAGTTGTTGTCCCCGTATAGGTGAATTTGTAACGTATTTGAAGAATGGGCCCCTGCAGTTCGGCCCATTGTTCCATGACACACTCATTTAACAAATCGCCAGCACCCCAGTTTCTCGGAACCGTTTTGCAATAGGTTGTTGTCGCTGTGGAAGTAAACTCAACAACGGTTGACGCATTACCCTTGTAGTCACCACCTTGCACGGGATTGTAACGCCAGGGGTTATCACCCCATTTCGATCCATCTTCATCGCCATAATACGATTGTTGAACCAAACGCCCATGATCGTAGTGGTTCAGCGTATTGACGTCGGATTGGCTTGTGGACAAGTAGGCCATCGCCCCACCGTGCGAACGGAGAAAGCCAACCTTGAGATCGGCATTCTGAATATAGACCCAATCTTCTGTCTTCTGTGCCGACTTATTTTCTTGCGCAGTAAGTGTCGTTGCACAAAGTACAAACGCGATCATGAAGCAGTAGGGGTTAATGGGGTAAGACTCTCTATGATTGATCGAAGGTGAGTTACTTGGTGTCCATGATAAGATCGTCCCGCATCATCCGGTAGGTGAAGCTCCTCCATCTGTCCCAATTGCAGGTAATGGTGCCGTCGTCGTTGATTTCAACTACGGTCACTGATTCCCAACGGCCTGCATAACAAGCTCCGAGCTTCATCCCTATCTTAACTTTTGAATCGGCATTTAGCACGCTTTTTCCGCGTGGAACCGCGATGTTAATGGGATACCGTTTCAGCGTGTATTGTTGCCCGAATGATGGAGCGGATGGAGATGGTTGCTCAACAGTTGGTTGAGAAGAGTCTGATCCATTCGCGAGAATAAGGTCTTCGCGGAGCATGCGGTAGGTGAAGCCTGGATAATCATCCCAGCTACAAGTAATCGTGCCATCTTCGTTGCTTTCGACAACTGTTACGGGGGACCATGAGCGTGCATAGCAAGCTTTGAGTTTTGTGCCAGCAGCGACGACGGTGTCGGCACCGACGAGTGTGTATCCAAGCGGCAAGCCGATGTCGATTGGATAACGTTTGAGTCTGTATTTTTGATTTTCTTGCTGTGTGGGGGAGGCGGGTGGAGTAAAGGCTGGCGGTGCAAAAGTTGGTGGCGTGGTTGAAGCTGGTGGCGTAGTAGAAGGTGGAGTGTATGCAGGGGGCGTAGTGGGAGGTGGAGTGTATCTTGGAGTTGGATTTGTCGACGACGGAAATGGTGGGGAAGGATAGATTGGGTTGTTTGGAAGAGCCGCAGATGCAGAAGGATTGGGGCGAGATGATCCATCCGGTTCCGTACCCGCTGGATTCTTCTTTTGGTAATCGGCGAGTGCTTGTTGAATCGTGGCCAAAGCTTGGCGTTCGTTGTTCCCCACATCCTGTTTTATGAGCGTGCCCGATTTTTGTGTAAACACCATCGTGGGCTTTAGCTTTCCAACAATGTTCATCTCATCTCGGATTTCTACTTTGGTTAGAGTTGAAAAAGGGATGGTGACCGCCCTACCAGCTGCCTGCGAATACGTCGAAGCCATGGTTACTCGATCTGGATAGACCGTCACGTGGAGCTTATACGGGAACAGGAGTGACATACCGGTGAGGAAGAGCCCCATGAATCCCATCGAGAAGCCGAAAAAAGCGAGACCAACACGTTGGCCCGTTGTGAGTCGTTCGTTCGGTCGCGTATATCGATTTTGGGGCTTACGATCCGGCCAAACACTGCCGACGCATGCGACCGCTCCAAGTCCCATGAGTCCAAAACCGATAGCAGCGCCAATTATCTTGCCAGTGGACGAAGTTTGAAACACCTTCGCGTCACCTTCAACGCGCATCTCGGTGCAACCCGTGATCGTCAAAAGTAATACGATGAGCAAACTCAAACGTAGGTAGTGCATGATCGGGACCGATTTTGAGAGGAGTTTAGTGAACGCTGCGAGAAAAGGCTGGAGCAGCAAATGAGCAATTGCGAATTTTCATGGACGAAGAAGATAATACATAATAACTAATACCGACGCTTATCGAAAGGTGGAGATACTCCTTACCGCACTTAGTTGCTTTTTTGACGGTTGAGATTTGGGCTTAACTTTGTCCCCCCGATTATCAATGGCTATCTGGCCGTTTACTAAGTGGTAGACTGTTAGGGGGCTCGAGAGGGGCCTTCGAGATTGAAGTTAGGATATCGTTGAAGCAATTCAGAGCGGGCTCGCTCTATTTTGAAGTGACTCACTTGGAAAATAGGGCTTAATGCATCAGCGAGTTTCGCAATGCTTCGACGATCCGGTAAGTTAATTCTCGATCGCCCTGCCTTGATAGGATACGGTCCGACGACTAAATCGAGCCCGTCATTGGCATCTTTGGCCTTCGCAACCTGTGAGCGATGGATGTCGATGCAGTATGTGCTCACGATGAATTGCATTCGATACGTCCGTTCCGATTCCCACCACAACCATTCCCATGGACGAGTAGCATGATGCTTGAGTTTGTCACCAGCAAGGCTCGTAAAATTCAATCTCCCCCAAAGCCGCTGTGACAGGTCATTTAATCTCGCCACGACCGAGTTGGTTGGAAGTGGAACATAATATTGTTGCATCTTCAGGCCTTTGATTATGCTCTTGCATTCGTTGTGTTCTTCCCGTCGGAAATAGGTTTAGGCACAGCGATACGAATCAAGAATTCTCTATCGACCGAGATGTCGGCTGTTGTTTCCGCTGCGTCCCATTGTATGGTAACAGCGGTCGCGCGAAGCGGCATGAGTCTCTCGATCGGATCGAGTTGAATCGTATACGTGCGGAGTACCCTCTCCGTTCTTGCTTCGCGTAGGTCTATCTCGTAGGTACCGCCAAAACTAGCAGAATTAAGTGGACCATCTATCGATAACGAATATTGCCCGGAGGGAGAGTTTTCAATATGTCCTCCTCGAAAGTAAGCAATCGAGTACCAAATCCAAGCAAGTACCTAGAGAAGGGTTGAAAGGATGCCTGTAATGAAGTTGTTTTTCGGTCGCATACCAAGTCAAACATCCTTCGCGGAAGAGTCACAAGAGGTTCGCAGCATTAAAACCGCAATCGGAGCGAGCATTTCGTTGTGCAATACCAAATGGGATTTGGATCAGCATGTCCGATAGAAAAGCTTACAGGTCACCATTTACGAACGGTTGTTCTATTGTTCCCAATATGACCGTTTTTCCCGTGTACTCCTCCATAAACTCGGAGAGGACATCATTTGGAATCGCGAGCTTTATCTTTTCATGTTGGATATCAACATGTTGTGCCGCCAGTAATGCGACATAAGAGAATGCTTGAGCAAGGGGGCGTTCAAATGACACTCGTGAACGTAGGAAGACATTTGCGTCACCGTAGTGCAGGGTTCTACCCCGACCTTTTGGATAATTTACACCCGCGATAATGTCAAATGACTGTGTGGTTCCCTGCACCGACTCATCGATGGGGATAGGAACAGACATTCTCCCAAAGCTGCCACCTGGACAATTGATTTCAAGTGAGACCGCCGTATGATCTTGGCGGCGAAAAAATTTCCTGGTTGGTCGAAGCACAATTCTACCATAGCAAGGAGTAGAGTACCGGTTCTGAAAGAACACCACAAAGAAGCAAACCCTGTTTTCTTTTCGCATCGTGAGGTGAAAACAAAAACCTTCGCAATCGTAGTACTCGCCAAACAACTCACCTAGGTGATCGCGAGCTTCACCACGTAGCTTGTCGACCTTGAGAAAAACAAAAAAGGCAGCAACGAGTAGGACTATGGATCCGAATCGCAAAAATTGGATGGTATTGTCTGGGCGGTCGACCGCCAACCACTGCATCGCCGCCGCAAATAGGCTGACGACAATAAAGAAGAGGCATATGCCCTTAATAATCTCGCGAACGCGGTAGCTCATTGGAAGAACCGACTAGAGATATAGTTAGTAAGACACGAAACTTATAA
>JAFLCP010000155.1 GCA_017303505.1 Planctomycetota bacterium
CCATTTCTCTAATGAACGGGTTTTCCTTCATCGTGAAGTGAAAATAAATCCCAAAAGAGGCGCCACCTATGTCCTGAGCCTATGGCGCCACCTATGTCCTGATTGTTCCGGTTAAACGACACATCTCCTTACTCCTCACTATCCTCTACTCGCGCGCAGCGTGGCCCACGCGCCGCCAGACATCCGATCACATCCGCGCGCACCATCTCATCGCGCGCACCATCACATCCAACGCGCCTAGCCTACGGCGTACGGGTTAAACGATACCACACTCCAAACGAACCCGATTCAGTTACGGTACGCTTTGCGCATAAACCAGAGGCCAATTAGAAAGAGGACAACGTCGCCTAACCAGACCATGTAGCCAGGCCAGACACCATTTTTGGCGCGATCGAAGCCCAATGCAAAGAGTGGATAATAAGCCACTAGGATCGGCAAGAAGCAAGCTCCGAAGCTTGTCCAATAGTCCGCCGATTTCATCCAAATCGCCAGCGGTATGCCTAGCCATACGAAAAAGAAACAACTAAACCCGAGCGCCCAGCGGCGGTAAGGTTCGGTGTTGATGCGAGTTAATCGCCTCTTTCCATCCGACATCGCCACCAGGATGTCGTTCGATTTGGAAGTATCTAATTGATCAAAGCGACCCGCCATAATTTCGATACCGCACATCGTCGTCAGCTGATCTTCAAGCAACTTGATTTCATCTTGTTGTTGCGAATACTGCGCCGACATTTCGCTCAGCGAATATTGAGCCGGACTCTTCTTACCTGACGCCTTGCGGGCAGCCAACGTCAACGGAATCTCTTCTTCGGTGGTACCTGGGAACGAACCCATTACTTTACCACCCATTTCCCACTGGGCATTCTCCAATTGAATTCTCAATGTCTCATGTTCGGGATCGAGCCTTAACTGTCCGCGGAGCGCCGTGATCGTCATCGCCTTGCCGTTCTCGGGGAATAGATTGATCGTGGGGTTGATCAACCAGCGATCTTGCACATCTTGAACATGGATCGAGAAACCGCGTGAAGTACTGTAAGAGCGATGGTTGCGGAGCACGCGGTAGACGACATCTTCGATCGAGTGCATAACGACTCGGTTGATGCCCGGCATTCCCCAGGACATTGCTAGATCGCTGGCCCACACGGCCATAGGACTGAGCAAAAACGCGAGTATCAACGTTGGCGCCATGGCTCGGCCAGGCGAGATACCGACGCTTTTGAGAGCTAAGATTTCATTGTCGGCGGACATGCTCCCATAGACACTACAAGCGGCGAAGAGAATTGCGACTGGCACTGTGAATTGGAGTGCAACGGGCAAAATGTAGGGTATCAATTGCAGGATCGCCAATACGCCCAGACCTTCGGCGATCAATTGTTGTAGCACGCCACCGGTCATAATGAGCGAAGTGGCGGCAAACAATGTGATGGCGAATATTTTGAGGGTTTCGAAGATCACATACCAGTAGAATCGTGCCATTGGCTCCGGCCTGAAACAACCATGAGGCGTAAAAGGAATCCGTTACAGTTCGATCATCGAGACGACCGAATTGGTATTACCAAATTGAAATCCAATGCGGCCACCAAGCTTCATGTCGCAAGTGTCCCACGACATGTGCGATCACTGGGGCCCACATCCAACGCAGCGTTCGGATCAGCTCCGATTGTAGTCCTTGAATTTTAACTTCGATGACTTCGGAGGATTGATAGTTGCTCCATCGAGGCCAGAATCTAGGGACTCGGTTCATATACGAACGATAGTTGTCGCCATAGATTCCAATCAATGTCTGTTCTTCTTTGGGGAGTGTGATACCGAGGTAGATGAAGGCGGTGATGGCAAGGGCAGCTGCATAGATACCACTATCCAAGAAGAATGCGGTCGACGCCCCGATCAAGACCGTGCCGAAATAGAGCGGGTGTCGAATGACGGAGTAAGGTCCATCGCTGGTTAGGAGCTTATAGTCTTTGCGACCGCCGATGTAGAGAGTAGCCCACCAGCGAAAGAAAGCGCCGATCCAAAACATGACCCAGCCGACGATGGCGAGTAGAAGAGCTGAGGTATCGCTCAGTTCTATGACGGGTGTGGAGAACACGGTGAGTATCGTGGCAGGTGCCATAACCATTAGGGATAGCCAGGCTCGGGAGCGATAGAGCAGTGGCCTGTGCGCCTTGGCTTGTGGAATGCTTGACATGCTGTGGGCTCGATTCTTTATTGAACGGAGAGCGGGACGGTCGATCCATGACGCAGTGGGCTGGATCGCATTAGGAGGTCATTGATGACCGCTGCGATCACTTCGCTGTAGGACATTGCAGGTACTAGCAAATAAAGATTTTCAAGCCCAGGCCGATTCCGCAATTCCCCAACAATCTTAGCGATATTCTCCATGGCCACTCAGATTGCTATCATTCCCTCGTTTAACCCGTACGCCGTAGGCTAGGTGCGTTGGACTCGTTACCACGCTAAAGCCCCTCACACCCCCAATGCCATCTTGCTCACTGCTCCCCTCTCATACACTCTCCTCTCCTGCTCTCCTTACTCCTGCTCTCCCCTCTCCTCACTCGCGCAGCGCTGCCGTAGGCTAGGCCGCATTAGCCTCACCATCTTGCGCGACTCCACACGCCGCCTGACATCCCCAACCCATCGCGCGTACAACCAACTCCACCCCCCAACACATCCAACGCACCTAGCCTTCGGCATACGGGTTAAACGACTGCTCCTGAAAACTGAATCACTGAATCACTGAATCACTGAAAACTGAACCACTGAATCACTTCCCCCAATACTTCAACTCGCTCATCTCAAACGGTGTCTTACCACGAAACAGCGCCGCGGTCCCATTTTGATTGATCAACAGTCGATTGCTATAAGCTTCGATATTCACTCCGCCGCTCGGATGTTCGAGCGTCTTGATGACGCTCAGATCTTTAGCGGAGACCACATGCAGCGCCCGAGTCCCATCGCCTGCGATGATTTGATCTTCATCCACGTAAGCGGGACATTCTAACATCACATCTTTAAGCACCAGTTGATTTCCCGTGACAAAGTCATACAGTTCCGAGACGGGTGACTCATAATCGACCACTACGGTTTTGTTGGCAGGTGATATGGCAATGCCCGCAACTTGAGCCGAACCTGATTCAACTCGCCACTCGATTCGGTCGTCGTTGAGCGACCATAGCCAGACCGATGTCAAGTCACCGATTGCAACATATTTCTCATCATTGGAAATGGCCAGCGTTCGCAGATAGCTGTTATCGAACTGCAACTTTTGCAACAGGCCGAATGTGGCGCAGTCGTACATAAAGAGTGACTTTTCTGTGGCCACAAGCAGAAACGTTCCACTCGGCGAAAATTTTAGCATCACCGGTTCTGCGTCCAGCGTCATTAAAGCCAGTGGCCCGCCGCGATCGCTCCAGATTTCTAACTGTTCGTTGCTGGAACCGGCGGCGATGATTTTGCCATTCGGTGATACGGCAATCGTTTCGACAGCGTCGTTGTCAGAATTGCGGAACCGGGACACGATGTTCCCTTTGGGCATCTTACCCACGAAGATTTCACCGTTCATTCCACCGACGACGGCGACGCTTCCATCTGCGGAAAAGTTCATGCTCTTGCACATATCTTGAGCATTGGGGATTTCGGTGCGAGTCGATTTCAGAGGCTTTTCAGTAGCTGGCTTTTGTTCCCCCGCGATGCGGACCAGTTTCGGTTCACCCCACAGTTGTTTTTCTTCTTTTTTGAAGGTGAGCTTCATAGGTGTCGCAGTGCCAGCGTCCGCAGTTGCGACGGCCGTATCGGCGGGTGCAGGTTCGGAGTCACCGAAGGAGACTTCCAGCCCATGCAGTCCTTCGGTATCGCGATAGTTGTATTCTTGACCGATGGCGAATTTGGCATCTTTCGAGAACCAGACGCGTCCAGCTTTGAAATCGATAGGTACTTTGCCAGTAACGGTCGGCTCTTCGGTGGCTTGGGCTGAGAGGGCTCGCACGATCAATTCGGTTTCCGTGGCGGTGATGAGCTCTTTACCATCAGCGGACCAGGTGAGGCCTGGTATGGCGAACGATGAATCGTTGAATTGAACTCGTTCATTCTTCTTGGCCACATCCCAGACGACGGTGTTGCGATCGACGCGTGTTGCGAAGAGACGTCCATCGGGCGAGAAGGCAAGTTGGGGCACTTTGGTGACGGCAGTGGGCCAAGCGATATCCATCAGTACTTTGTTGGAGCTTACGAACCACACGACGACTTTGGTTTCGCAGACCAAGCCGAGTAGTTTGTTATTGTTGGACCATTGCATGGCGGGGCATTGATGTCGATTGGGGAGAGTGGCGAGTTTATTTTTTGAATCGACATCGAACACTTCAATGGCAAAGGCCCCTGCGACGGCGAGTTTTGTACCATCGGGCGACAGAGCGATTGAGGTGGCTGGTTCGGACAGATCGAAGCGTCGATGAATGGTGGGGCGATCGATATCCCATAGATCGACGCGTGGCAGTGATTTCGAGGCGATGGCCACTATTTTCCCATCACCGAATGTGCTGAGCGAACCGGTATCTCGCGGTCGTGGTCCACGCACGCTTTTGATCGGGTTCAAATCTGGAGCTTGAACAAGATTCAGCGGTCCATCTTCGAGTGCCAAGATGGTTTGGCCATTATCGGCAATGGTGAGTGTTGCGAGTTCTTCGGCGTAGAGCGCGTGATGTGCCGCCCCTAGCCAAAAAACCACGCTCATCGAAATTGGCAACAAGATTCTGATCGCTTGCATAGCAATACCTCCGCAATGGACTCGTTTAACCCGTACGCCGTAGGCTAGGTGCATTGGACTCGTTACCACGTCTGAGCCCATCACTCCCCCCACTGCCATCTTCCTCTCTCCTGCTCTCCTGCTCTCCTCTCTCCTCACTCGCGCAGCGTCCCCGCTCAGATCTCCATCGGCACCAAGCAACGTCGCTCGCAATTCAACAATCCGCACCAGCCATCGCGTACAGCATGAACCACCACAAAGTACTTTTCAGCGGGGTCAAAATGCAATGTTTCTCTACCATTCCAGGTGATTTTGCCATGGCGATTATAAGCCATCCACTGGTGATAATGGCCCACGAACTGGAGTGTATGGTTCGATTGAGACAGTGCAAGTCGAGCTCGCTCGGTGTGATCGTTTTCATCACCGGTGAGATCCCACAGTTCCAGCGGATCATAGGGATCGACATAACATTCGCGGTGGCTGAATCGAATGGTACCAAGCAGATGGTAATGACGTTCGATAACGGGCGTAAAGAGTCGTGTAACTTGAAAAAGCTTCGGCGTATACCGTTCGGTATACGGAGCAGGGGTATCGACGCAGAACGCGAAATCATGATTCCCCCACACGCCTTGGGTTGGGTGAGCCATCAAAAGTTCGGCAACTTCGCTGATCCCTTCTGGATCTGCGAGCGGATCGAACGAGTCGCCGATCGTTACGAACTGCTCGACACCCGACTGAAGGAGAATTTCGATCGCTCTCCGCAGCTGTTTCGCATCGTTATGAATATCTGTCAGCAGTCCAAGTTTCATGTTTTTTAGTCTCTTGCTCTACTCTCTCCTGTCTACTCTCTCGCGCAGCGCCCCCTTTCGCGTCATTTCGCATTTTTCGCGGTTCCCCTTCGGCCGAGTCGATTCAACACCGCGATACGGCAGCTATCGTTACAGTCCCCAAATCTTCTCAGTTCCCGGACTGCCGTGCTACGCGCATCTCGGCAGCCATCTTCACCGTCCCAGCATCTCTCCCACGCCGGACTGCCGAGCTACGTCCATCCCCCTTCGCGATTTTCGCTCCTTTCGTGGTTCCACGCCCTTACCGACTTCAGACGGATGATGAACACGGTAATCACCTTCTGCCCCTTTAATCACTGTGAATTTTTAGCACTGCCTATCGAACTATCCTTCGAGATCTAGTTTGTGAAACATCATCAGATGCTCATTGTCTTCGAAGCCATCTAGCAATTCGAACGCGAAGCGATTGTAGACTTTTTGGGCTGCGAGATTATTCCGATGGACTTTGAGAGTAAGCAAGTCCACATGCTTACTTGGTGGTTTAGAGTCTCTTATGTCCAGCGCAAGTTTTTTCGCTTGCCCAATTAGGTGCTCCATGATTTGGTTTGAGTATCGCCAATCAGGATCAGGCGGAAAGCCCCGATAGCGTTTGTCCAAGCCTAGTTGCGGAATGTAAAGCAATCGGGAACGCTTACCATCCGGCGGCGGCCACTTTTGCCAGCCTGTAGATGCTAATGAGGAGAAGCCTACAATCGAGTTGTCCTCCTCTGAGTTGCGATATATCCAGACTTTTGTCTGAAATTTATCGATTGAGTCCAAGGCCTCCGAACCATTGATCCACTCGGTTGCTGCCATCGACCATACTTCGTCTCCGCAATGCAGACCAGCCAAGTGCGACTGGTCTGCAGCGGTAAACTCATCGGCGTAGAGAAGCTGATTTCCCGATTCGGTCAATTGTTAGCTCCTCTTCCTTGACGGGAGCTCTCTTGTTTTGACCTTTGCTGCTGGGCGTAAGCTAGCGGCCTCCAAAGATTTTGCTTGTTCTGGAGTCAGTTCGGCATCTGCAAAGGCGTTTGCAACCGAATCAAGAATGGCTGCCACTTCTAATTGTGGCCAGAGTTTCTTAGGTTCTACCTTCAGAGCTTCTGCCATTTTCAAAATGGTCGTCCGTCGTGGACGAGCATTCCGCGTCAGCATCTTTGAAATGGCCGATTGAGTACAACCAATGCGATCGGCCAATTCCTCTTGAGTGATGTTCTTTTCGATTAACAATTGGCTCAGCCGAGCTGCAAACGATGCCGCGTGAGTATCAGGTTGCCCCAGACGATTGGAAATGAAATGTCTATGCGATTCAACCGGCTGTCTTTTCGCGCCATCGTTTTCATCTCTTGGGCGGTCTATGCCATGGGTGACGTGTCCCGTCTCAGGATTTAGGGATAGTGCGTCGATAATCGTGGAAAGTGCTCGCTGCTTATCCTCAGTCGTTGAATGTTCATACTCAAGCACAGCGAACATGGATCGCACTACGGACTGAACCTTATCGCTACATTCCATGTAGCGTTTAATCACCTCGCGCTGCTCTGGCCTGATCGCCAGAAGTGCGCGAAACGCTTCGATTGGAAACTCTTTCAATTCAGTCGCAGTCATCGTATCACCTCATTACGCCCGCGCTTGGACCACCAAACTCCCAACATCTAGCCGCCAAGAACGGCCAAGAGGAAGCTATTTTGGGTTATCGAATGTACTATGACAATAATATGACACAAAGATGACATGTCAAGCGAAGGTCTTCCGGAAAACCGCTCCAAAGTAGCGTAAAGCGTTACGCTGCACCTCCCCGCTCTCCTTACTCCTTTCTCCCCTCCCCTCACTCGCGCAGCGCCCCCTTTCGCGTTTTTCGCTTCTTTCGTGGTTCCCTTCCCCCGCACAGAGAGTCGTGTAACTTGAAAAAGCTTCGGCGTATACCGTTCGGTATACGGAGCAGGGGTATCGACGCAGAAAGCGAAATCATGATTCCCCCACACGCCTTGGGTTGGGTGAGCCATCAAAAGTTCGGCAACTTCGCTGATCTCTTCTGGATCTGCGAGCGGATCGAATGAGTCGCCGATCATTACGAACTGCTCGACACCCGACTGCAGCAAAATTTCGATAGCTCTCCGCAGCTGTTTCGCATCGTTATGAATATCTGTCAGCAGTCCAAGTTGCATTATGGTTGATCTCTTGCTCTCCTCTCTCCTGCTCTCCTTACTCCTTTCTCCCCTCTCCTCTCTCGCGCAGCGCCGCGTTGGAGCATGCCAAGGTACATTGGCAAGAGTTAGATCGACAAGCGGCCGAGGCTTCGGTGGTGATCAGTGGTCGACTGAAACCGGCGACTGAAGAGACATCCGCAACTTGGCTGCGATTAGATGTATCGCAAGGTAGCGGAGCGGTGGTTGAGGGAGTGCTGGAATACACGGAAGCAGGATTTGAGTTGCCCGATTATGTAGGGAGTGCCACGAACCTAACAGAACCCGAGCTGCGGCAAGTGATTCAGCGCATCTTGGAGGTCGAGGCCCCGATCCATGTCGAGGAGTTAGGTCGTCGGATCATCAAGATTTGTGGCGAGGGGCGAATGGTTGCCTCGTTCAAGAACAAAGTTTCTGCAGCGGTGCAAGCTTTGGCGAAAGCTTCGAATGCCGAGTGTCATGGGCATTTTGTGTATCGGGTTGGTCAAGGTTCGGTGCCCGTCCGCTCGCGTCGTCTGTTAGAGAATTCGAACTTAAGAAAAGTGGAGCTGATTGCTCCGACGGAGATCCGGGCTGCCTTATTGAAAGTGGTTACCGAGAGCATTGGCACCAGTGTTTCAGAGACGATTGCTTCGGCTGCGAAGTTATTGGGCATTAGCAACAGTCAGCAGGTACAAGCTCTATTCGCCGAGGAGTTAGAAAAACTTTCGCACGACTCCCTCGTCGAAGACCGCAACGGCCGCTTGTTCGTTACCACGTAGCTTAAAGTGTCGAGACTTGACTGGACGTAGAGTGATGTAGAGTGAGTCTCCGACTCGCTCTACAACCTCTCTTCTCTTTCGCGATTTTCGTGTTTTTCGCGGTTCCCCATCCACTTGGCTTACGGCTGTCCGTCAATCTTAACCCGTCGATTTCATCATCGGTGAGTACTTCATTGCCCAGTATTGAGGCCATGAGCGCGGTAACGCGTTGTTGCCCATCGATCAAAATCCTCTTCCCCGCCGCTGAGCTTCCGTCCTTTAGTTTGACGCTCGGACTTTTCTAAGCGATCAGATACCCAACCGGATACCCTTGATAGAGCGAATCGAGTAAATTGCAAACCTTCGTCGGCTCCCGCAAAAACGGCCGCTGTATCTCCGGAAGCCCAATCTCGCCACATTTCACCCACATCAAGAACGCGTCAATAGGCGTCGGCTTGATAAATTACTACCGAGTATCGCATTTCATTACTTTTTCGAAGACTATAGCTATCGTGTTTCTCATCGAATCCATTACAGACTCTCATTCGCACGGAATTCAGGTTCGAAAAATGTCAGTGTCCAGAGTGCCAAGGAGAGATTCCAGGTTGGCATAAAGGAGACGCTTGATTGCCCTTCGCTATACTTTGCGGCCACCTACGACTATTGCTCAAGAAACACAAACGAATCCCTGACCTTTGGAACAAAGGTCACTCAGTAGCTCCACTCGCAGGAATATCAACGCGTACTCGATTGCCATTTACGAATTCCATAATTTCCTGTCGTATAATGCGATCGCGTTCTTCAATCGCGGCCTTTAGCTCTTCACATGTACTACTTCCTGGATCGAGCATTGGTGCGCTAATTCTCATTTGTTCAGCCCAGTATTCAATTGACAGCTCATTTTTCTTGAATTCATGAACCTTCGCAAGAAACGACTTAAGAGAACTATCGTTCTTTGAAATATTGAATGTCTTCTCAAGAAGCGTGCAGTTTCCAAGTAAATTTACTACCTCTTGCAATTCAATACTGTCTTGGTCACTCGGTAACTGCAATTGCGTTACCATTCGTTCCCAAAGGTTGATGGATACTGTATGGTCAACTTCGACATCATACGCCGATTTCCGACCTGCTCTTAACGGGATTTTCGACATTGCCCAACGTTCATCGTTAAGGCGATGCCACACCCAAAGAAGTGAATTATACCGAGAGACCTGCTCCCGTTTTTCAACACATAACGACTGTACGTACTGAATCGCGTCGTTTGTAACTCCTTTAACAAGAGCCGATAATCGATCGCCAATAATCTCTATCGCGCCGCGTGAATCGTTGGTTCGGTCTAGCGCAATGCGATCATAAGCCAGATCGCTTGCGTAACTCGCCGCTGTTGTTCCAGACGATGTTGCCCAACGTCCTGCCCATTGGGAACAAATCAACCACCTGTCAATGAAAGCGTCAAGCCGCTCCTGTATCTGCTTTCGATACGAATCAGTCGCAAGCGTGTTAAGCGAATTAGAACGCAACCATCGAAGTGCTAAAAACTGAAGACACCATATAATTGTCACAGAGTTTAGTGAGTTGAACTGACCATTTTGTCCAAACTTTAATTCTCTCTCGCGAATCGTGTTCAAGGTTTGGCGAAGCGATTCATCAACCACTTCCCAAACAATGGACAAATCTGTTGCCATTGGACTCACGGTGTTTCCCTGCAGTAGATCCTTGTCAGATAAAAGCAGTCCTTGTCGATACGATGCTGCCCAAATAAACGATACCGCCCTTACAACATCGTCCATTTGAATGGGAAGGCCGTTTTCTTTTGCAGTCGTCAATAGGCCTTCAAAACAGTCGCCCGCGGTCTTACCAGTCGTCGCTTCATTATTCCAACCAGCCTTGAGCCATGCGAAAGTTATCTCTTCACGCGTAAGCGTTCGACCAGCTGTATTGAGTCGTGTAAATATATTCACAATCGCTTCATTGTATTCATCTCTCGTCCAGACACTTTCATCGAATGGTCGAAGTTCCAGATATGTAATTTTACTCAGCTTTACGTCGCGTATGACAGACATCAACTCCCCCATCGGATCAAGAACTTGCTCGATGAGCTCAACGGAAAATGAATGTTCCTCGAGGATTGGTCGAATTTGCTCCTTGAATTGACGTTCTCGTAAATTCGCATTTGCAATGACGGCATTCCATAGCCGAGCAAGCCTTAGAAATCGCCTTACATTCCCATCGGCAAACGCCGAGACAAGAGGCTCTCTATAGTTTTGCGGCTTACGCCAACTAGATCGTCCATTGCTTGGGTCAGTCACGGCCCACTTAAGAACATTGCGATAATCAATTCCAATTACGTCTTCTGACACAGCATATGCGCGCAAAAATTCATCGACGTCGAAGCATAGAGTTCCTTTCGACCAATGAGGATTGGCGGCTCGACGGCCTCGCGCTCTAATCCCATCCAACTGCTCAGTCCAATCGCGATCTTCCTGCTTAAAGCCCCAGCTATCACCTCCGAGGGCTAGAAGTAAGCTCTGAATTCGTTGCTGGCCGTCAAGGACCATGTGGTACGAGGCGGGCGGGTCAAGCCTTGGAACAGTCGTGCCATCCGCTCTAGAAGTCCTGTCAACAACTTGCCAAAACTGCCGATGCGGGATTCCGGTTAGCTGTGATGAATCAACTTTCCACAGTAGCAATGTTCCAAAAGGCCATCCCCTAATCAATGAATCAATCAACAAAATCACTTGATTGGGATGCCAAACATACGGCCTTTGTAAATCAGGGATCACCACAGTGGCACCTTGACCGCTGGATGCACGTTCGATCAAAAAATGAAGATCCTCTGACTTAGGCTCGTAGATATTTGCCATTTTCCTAAACCGAACTTACTTGGGGTGTCGAACACGATTCTTGTTAAAAAACTAAACACAAACGATTGGCTCGGCCGCTCTGCTTCGATTAGCATCGCGGCTATGAAACAGGCGTTAATGAGTCTATCACTTCCGAGGTTGCCATGGCAAAAAAACTGCGGGCGATTTTCGCGTCAAATCTAACATCGCGCAATCCATCTCGTGCTCCTCCATCTTTAATGGCACTACGTGCCTAACCTGCTTTGTGTTGAGCAGCAATTGTTGACGGCATTCAAGTCATTGAACTTAATTCAAACCGTTACAGGCAATCGATCCTTGACGATATCGGAAGTCCACGAACAAGAGGAAAGATCCGTTCTTATAAACCGATGGAGACTACAAACAGCAGGAAAAGGCAAGAAACTCTTGGACTTAAACTATCTGCAAGTAGGAAGGAGGCGAATCATCGTCTTGTGAATCTTGGCCCGACATCACAGGCGGGTCATCGTAAAATCTCGGCCATTTATTGCGTTCAATTGCTAGTCCATTTGCGACGGCGAACAACGATAGGTCGACTTCCTTACATCTTTCACAGCTTAGGGTGGATGGCGCATGCCTCGCAACATGTTTTTTGGTTTCGCTCATGGGCCATGGATAGATCGGGGAAATGCTATGTGAAAAGTGGTCGGCAACAATAGGATCTAGTGTGCCTCCACCTGTCAACAAAATTTGTAGTTTCTTCCAGCGGTCGTGTGTTGCAGTATTTCGCATGTCGATCCGATAGCCTCTTGCCCATACTGTACAGGCCTGCTCCTCCACCGACTTCTGAAAATCAGCGAGCAATCGTTCATGTTCATTGATGGGGGATTTGCGTATGTTCGCTAGGTCGATTCCACCGCAAAGCTGAGTATCATCAACGTAACAGAGCACATTCCCATCGAATACGGATCCATCTTTGTCTCGGACAAAGAACAACGACATTTCTGTTGTACTTGCCCCCATGTCAGCAATCAGATAGTTACCTGGATTCAAATACGGTTCTTGCTGCAATGAAACAACTGGAGCAACAGTTTCCGGCATTACAAAAAAGAGCCGCTCACCCGCATCAGGAAGTGGCTGCTTTAAAAGTGGAGCAAACAGCCTATACGCGTCTTCAAGCGGCAGCCCCTGTTTGATAAATTGGCCTTGTTCGATTACCGCCACATAAATTGCGTTGGCGATGATATTGTACCTCTGGCTTAATTCGGCTGGTCCGGCGTGCGACGTCGGTGCAGAAATTTGAATGACGACCGTATCGTCCTTAATTTCCGGGTATAGTTCACGTAACCGTGACAGCGTCCATCCAAGATAGGACGCAACGCGGACCGATACATCAAGCCGCTCATTTTCCGATAAATCTGCTGCTTTAAACAGGTCGACCTTCAACGACCCATTCAATTCGCCTCCAGACATCTGCAGAGCTGATTTTCCAAAAAATAACTTTCCGTCTACCTCACGTATGGCGGAAGGAGCGGCATTATTTGGATAGTCGCTTGTTTTCTCATTAAAAAATAGGACTTGGCCCATTTGCTCGTTACGAACGCGATAAACAGCCTTCGTGGAGTGAGTTCCGTAATCCAAACCTAAAGTTGCCCGTCGACGTCGTACTTGGTAACTTTGACTATTCATCTCATACCTCACTTCGCGTGAACAATCCTAACCACACAAGCGGCAATAGGATCCTCATGGATAACACTGACCGTCTGCTGTGACTCTAGTTTTTGTAATTGCTCTCTATGTCTTGATTGTGCCTTCTCGATCTGCCCTTCGAACATCCTTGCAGCTTTTTCCTTGCCTCTTGCTTGACTCGTCTTGAGCCTTTTCATCTTTACATCTAGCTGGTGTTGTTGTTCTGCCAATAGCGCATTACGACGTCGAACATAAAGTGCGGCATTCTCTCCTTTTTCTTTGATTCTCAGGGAGCTCGTGCGCGACCTTTGTTCGCTGAGGATCTTTTGCCAGATCTGCTCGCTCATCGGTGGCGCAGCTTCCCCAAACCAGTCTTTTCCCTGCTCGACCATCAGGTAGAGCATTCGCTGCCCGTGCTCGTCCGATATGACATCTCCTGTCGAGCTGTCGATAGCGATTATGTCAATCAGCCTTCGATTGCGGATTCCATGCACTTTTTGGGGACAAAGCGTAAGAAAGTAAACACCTTCTTTTATCACTGATGTATCGCTTCCGGTCAGGGTAACTATACCAGCCGCAAGTCTCGAGATAGGCGTTTCCATTAACCCTTGCAAATGAGAGATCGCTGCACGGACTAGCGGGTGCTGTGAATTGACTAAGTCCAGTTCGTTATGCTCGAATGCCTTTTCACCGGATGTCGCAAAACGAAGAATCCCCTTTTTGGAACGATCAACCCACGTAATGCCCTGCTTTCTGGCTGCATCCAAGACGTCCATCCGGAGGTCGTCGGTCAACCTTATGCCGAAGATTCCGTCGTTCTCCGTTTGGATCTTAATGGTCGGATGTTTCGTCTTAAAGTAAGTCCGGAGGAGAGCAAGCAAGGATGTCTGGCTCACGAATTGCCCCAGATTTCTCACCCTTTGCAACTCTTCACGAACGTAATCCTCGTGACCGAAAAGCTGCGATGCCTTTTGCTCTAAATCATCCAGGAGCTTCTTTTGCCTCTCAATCGCGTTGATCGCTCTTTCTACTCGCTCTTCAGCCAATTCTTCATCAAGTTCTCCTTTAAGGTACTCGCGTTGTAGTAACTGTATCGTTTCTCCCAGAATCGCCTCTAGTTGTCCTACACTGCGTTCAAAAACTCCGATACGCGAATATAGCTTCGCAAGAATTCTCTCCTCAACCGTTCCTTCCACGACCAGGTTGTATACATAGACAACGGGCGACTTTTGGCCAAATCGGTCAATACGACCTATCCGTTGCTCAACAACCATTGGGTTCCAAGGCAGGTCGTAGTTAACAAGATGATGACAGAATTGAAAATCAAGCCCCTCGCTCCCGACTTCCGTGGAAACCATAACCTTCACTTGAGGATTGATTCGAAACTCATTTAAACGTTTTCCCCTCTCATCTGATTCTGGCTTTCGTGGGTCTGACGGAACATCACCGTCAATTCTTAATACACCGATACCTCTTTCAGAAAGACGCTCTTCTAGATACCTTGCAGTTCCCTTGAAGAAGGTAAAAATTAGAACTTTGTTCTCAGCTTCCTGTTTCCAGATCTCCTCAAGTATGCTTGTGAACTTCTCAAATTTGCTGTCAGGCCCTGTCCAACCGCTACTTTGGATAGGCTTAAGTTTGCTTGAATCTATTTCGAAATCATCGCCAAACTCGCTGGGAAGAATATCACACAATTCCGCACTGTCATCGTCATTCTTACCGATTATATGGCATTCGTATGCCGCCGGTAGACAACTGGCAGCTTGACGAGACCTCTGGATCTGCGAGAAGCTCATGGGCCCATACGGCCAACCTCTCCGACTTACACCGTCGATAAGACGCTGATATGCCTCAGCCTCCTGAGGGGTCCACTTACACAAAACAGTTTTGGCTTCACGTGACGGGGCATTTTCTAGTACGTCTCGCTTTTTCGTGCGTGTCAAAATGGAGCTAAGCGGGTGCAGATCTTGAATTCTTCGCTCCAAATCAACCCAATCTGCGCGTGAATTGGGTAACTTGAACTTCAGCTCCTCAATCAGCTGCTGTGCCAAAGGATCGATACTCAGAGCTTCTCGCCCCTTTACAAATACTTTTTCAAGTGTTTCCAGAATATTTGACACATTATTCAGGTCTTGTGTGCAGGCAAGGCCGCAGGCGGTATGGACCGGCGAGTGTTCATTCAAAATGCGATCGAAAGACCATGAGTCACGAAATTCAGTGGGTCTTAGAGCGCTCAAAAGTGTGAAAAGATCTTTGTTGTCTAGCTGTACTGGGGTTGCGGTCAACAGCACAACCGAATCTGAAATCTCGCATAGGTCCCGAAGAAGCTTCTCGGTTGACGTGCCTTCGTTGCGTGCATGGTGCGCCTCGTCGACAATAACCAAATTTAAAAGTCCATCCAACCCTTCGCGGAGACTCTCGCGACATGATTCCGACCGAATAGCTTGCATGGAGACGATGCCATGGAGCTTGTTTCGTCCTGGTCGTTCTGAGAATCGGGCTACAGCTTGTTCCAATCCACGCCGATCATAGATCTCAAAATCTTGATCAAACTTGCGATTAAGTTCATTACGCCACTTCTCCCGCAATCTAGATGGGCAGACAATTAGAACACTGCCAAGGGGCTCACGAGCACTCAATTCGGTGAGTATGAGCCCAGCTTCAATCGTTTTACCTAACCCCACCTCGTCAGCAATTAGAAGTCGCCGATCAGGAGAATCTAGGATCTTAAGTAGCGGCTTGTACTGATAAGGCTGAAAAAGGATACGCTGATTCTGAAATGCGTAAACAGTTGATCTGTTCGTATTAACGATTCGTTCAATGGCCAAAGCACAACGAATTGCATCTAGCTGCCCCCATTTTCCTTGCCCTGAAAGCGACTGAATTGACTCACTTTCCAATTGCAGTTCGTCAAGGTCCTCTTCTGGTATACTCTCTATCCGCCTACCAATCCGTACGCGATACCAAAATTCTCCCGCACTTCGCTCTGGCTCTTCTAGAATCTTGCCTACTTCATTTGTAGCGCGAAAAATAACATCCGCATCTTTTTTGAAACGTGAGCTAGTCATTTACGCGAAAGCCCTTCATTTGCGAACCAAATTCCAAGAGTGAAATTTGATTCCTTGCCGTTTTGAGAATCGCGGTTTCGAATAATCCGCATTTCCCGTGATCGACCTAAACTGAAATTGCACCAATTCAAAAATTATTTACACAGTGACTCGGGCACAAATGCTCTCATTGCAGCATTTGGATTTGCCTACTTTTGCAAAAAACATCGTTTCGGGACTTGAGTTCTGTAAGGAGCAGTTTATCAATCCAAACCTAAAGCGTATATCTAAAGGGCGTGTGCTCGCAACAGGCAGCCCGTGCATAATTTTTTTCTGAAGCCAATACATCTAGACCTCAACGACCAACTAGGATTTTGCTAACATTTTTCCTGCATGCGATCAAGCCACTCCGAGATAATGAATCGAAATCATTGTCTCTAATCGTACGGCCTCCAAAACGTCCTACATACGTTATCGCCAGGAAAACGAGAATAAATTGGGACTTGGCACAGCCGCACCAGGTTTACTGTAAATCTCCAAAACACAGAACGCCGGAATATCTAAAAACGTTGAAAACCCCATCCGTCTTCCTGTCGAGCTTCGTTTAGTGCCATGTCGAGCGAATCGATGTCGCCCTTCCCATCGGGATCACTGCAGAAATCGAGCGGTTAGAATATCGACATACTCCGTTTTCCAATACCGCAACGGACAACCCCCGAACGTATTATATCGTAAGATTAGACTGAAGTTCCGCAAGTTGGCGCAGACCAAGATACTATGTCACTCCCATTCGAGGGGCTTACCGTTGAAGTGCAGAATTGAAGTTTCAAAAGCTCGCGGCTTTATGTCCCGTGAAGACAAACATCATTTTACGTACGGTAACGTAGTTGCTATGAACGCGATGGCAGAATATGCTGATCGCTACGGCAGTGAATCGTACAAGTGGTTATACGGGTAAATGCATGGAATCGGTATTGCCTAGTGCGGAACAAATCAGAGATGAGTTGCATGTTCTAATGCGGAGGGAATTGCTCGGACCTTTCGACGGGCCAAATGAAACAATCGAGGAACCGCCTACAATTCGTTATCTAGTGGGCATGCTCGCGCCTCAGAATGAGGAGATTGGTGAACAACAAAATGATGACTTCACTATTGCCGGAAATGTGGATGACCAGGACGGTCGAACTGAGCTGAACCAGGTCAGATCAGACTCTCTGTTTCCCTCTTCGTGTGGTATGACCTTTACCGTTGAGGAATCCGTCGCCGCCGTTAAAGTAACTTGCACATGGGGATGCTACCAACGAGTATCGAAGGAAGAAACGGGTGATGGCGTTTCGATTTCAGGAGCCACACTAAGTTGGATTCGCAATCATGTGTGCGAAACGATTCCGTCCCTAGACATACGTCCCGGTCCCATTAAGAAGCAGATACTAAATCAGGCTCATCCAGACGTTTACATTCAGGGAATCTCAAGGATCCGTAACGGCCAGCGAGTCGTTTCGCTATTCCTAGTGAATAGTCAAACAGCTCCTGAGCGGAATAAGGACGAAGCGTGGCTGTTTCAAGTAGGTTTAAAAGTTGCGGCAACCGACGGAGCACCTATATTTCGCAAGAGGTTGATTAAGCGCCATCGGAAAAAGATGGATCTCGATCAATTCTTCGAAGAAGAAGAAATCGCGATGTTGTATCGTCATGATGTTGAATTCGCTGTCGGTCATGGAGTAGCAGTCCATGCAACCACGCCTGATAGCGACCCCTGGCATGCGGTCACAT
>JAFLCP010000156.1 GCA_017303505.1 Planctomycetota bacterium
AACTGGGACCGTGTACCGATAGAAAAGTAAAACCGCAGCTAACGCTGTCGGCTAATGGGACCAACTCAATTCCCATTAGCCGAACGCGTTAGCGTCGGTTTGCCGTCGATGCAGCGACGGACTTAACCGTTCCATTTTCTATGCGGTTGCAGTGGGGGGGCGAATGCGGCGTCATGTGTTGCAGGCATCGTGCGCAACGGGGACCGTGTAACGGTGGAGAAGAAAAAACCGAAGCTAACGCTGTCGGCTAATGGGACCGACTCGATTATCATTTACCGATTCGGCCTGATGAGCTGTCAGGTATCATTAAACTGGCTGGTAATCAAAGTGGCTCAAACGTGTTTTGCCGTATAGGAACGTGGTAATGGATGGTGCTGTAGATCAGATCTTTGTAAAGTGCTCCGACAAAAGTGCTATCGAGTCTGGGCTTCGTGAGTATGTCGCTGAATATGGCAACAAATTCATCCCCTGTTCTTCAACGCATCTCGCTGGCAAGCAGCAAGTACTCAATGCTCTCGTACGAAAGAAGAGAGAATTTCGGTTACTTTCCGATCGTGGTTGGACTACTGTTTGGGAAGTTGTGGCAGGAATTGACTTTGCAGATGCGTCCGTTGCGAAATTTTTATCGACACGCTTGCAGGCAGAAGCAATATTGGTTCTTTATGGCTACGACTACAACATCTGGGCCTTCATGATTTTCGATTGTGGCAAGTTGGTTTCCGAATCGTTCCTACCGAAAAGCTATTTTGATGGCTTCCCAGAATCCGATAGTCGCTTCGATTATGGCTCCTGTATTGACGCTGCTAACGAATTCAATCGAGATCGATCACTGCCGTTTTTTCTTGAGCGGTTTGTTTCGATTGAGCGTAACTCAAGACTTGCCAAAAATCTCTCTAAAGTGATTTGTAAACTTCCGTAGTGGAGGGGCAGTAGTGGCCTATTTCTAATTGCGATTGCGGTCGGCCATCAGCCGCAGCGGTAGCCCAAAAGTCACCGTCCCATCGGCGAAATGCCGATGGTGACGGAGTATGTGTAGCCAGTTTGAAAGCGTTGTAGCTGGTAAGTCTCGCTTCCGCTGGGACTAGCCCGAGCGGAGAGCGGTGATATGCAAACGACAGGTCGAGACGTACAGTTGTACGTGTTTTGCGGTGATGTTGTAGATGAGTGCCGTGATGGGTAGCCATCACCATAATTTGCAATAGACATCGTGTGCGATTGGGACTCAATTCCCATTAGCCGAACGCGTTAGCGTCGGTTTGCCGTCGATGCAGCGACGGACTTAACCGTTCCATTTTCTATGCGGTTGCAGTGGGGGGCGAATGCGGCGTCATGTGCGGCAGGCATCGTGTGCAACTGGGACCGTGTACCAGTGGAGAAGTAAAACCGCAGCTAACGCTGTCGGCGCATCGACGGATGGAACCGTTCTATTTTCTATGCGGTTGCAGTGGGGGGGACATGCGGCGTCATGTGTTGCAGGCATCGTGCGTAACTGGGACCGTGTACCGATAGAAAAGTAAAACCGCAGCTAACGCTGTCGGCTAATGGGACCAACTCAATTCCCATTAGCCGAACGCGTTAGCGTCGGTTTGCCGTCGATGCAGCGACGGACTTAATCGTTCCATTTTCTATGCGGTTGCAGTGGGGGGGCGAATGCGGCGTCATGTGCTACAGACATCGTGCGCAACTGGGACCGTGTACCGATAGAAAAGTAAAACCGCAGCTAACGCTGTCGGCTAATGGGACCAACGCGTACAACCCTAAAGAACATTACTCGACTTGCGGAATTCCATGGCGAGCCGAGAGGACGTAACCAATCGCTGATAGATAAAACGCGGCGGGAATAATCCACGCTAACCAACCACAACCATCTTCCAGCATTTTTAGCCGAGGGCTGATCGACTCGCCGATCGGCAGACGGCAGTTGTCCTCTTGGCTTTGTAGTATGCTGAGATAATTGGCAATTTGCTCGTCATTAACGCCACGGGACCGAAGCGACTCGACGATTGCTGGTTCTTGCAGCGGAGAGGCAAGTCGGGTCACATCGACCGGAAAGGTGATGCCAAACTCTGGGTCTGCAACTCGCCAATCTCCATCTTCGGCAACTTCGAGCACCACATGGCCACCGAGTCCCACGAAGCGGCAAGAGTAGCCAAAGTCTTCCGCAATCGTCTTGAGGATTTGGGCCCGCTCGGAGCATTCTGCCATCTGGCCCTCGATCAACAATTCGGTGTTCTGCGTACGCTGCAATGGTTCGTAAGCAAACGACGCGAGCCACTGAACCCAATTCTCATGAAATTGAATCACTCGCGTCGATTCATGCTTAGTGCCGTTGTACACTGCTAAAGTCGCTTCATCGAGCGTAAATGGCTTGCCGTTTCTGAGGTCCTGCCAATACCGGCGAATTTCGGATTTGCCACCAGCTAAATCGGGCTGCCAAAATTGACCCGCAACCGTGAGCAAGAGAAGAATCGTCGCAATAATGCTCATGAAACTGGCAATAATGAGCTTTTCACGAACCGGGCTAAGAGAAGAGATGGAAGACATATTCGAGACCAGAATCCTTTGACCGTGGCTCGAAATCTTGGTTGCATTGGTGCTTGAACAGTAGAAATCTCAAGCGGAATGGCTTATCTTCCGAATATCCTTACGAAAGATTCACCAAGACAGTCGTCAGAAAAGAGGCGATCGCGCATCAACAACCTAGGACCTAGCAGATCTTCTGCAGTTCCTCTGCTTACGCAACGCCACTATTTCTGCAATTCGTGCCCGCCGTTTGTTGAACTTTGGACACAACGAATTTTACAATGCACTTTCCATGTTCTCGGCGCACCCGGGAGCAGGAACGAACTGCACGGGAGCCACGAACTTCCGTGCAGTTCACTTTTATTGGACGATCTAAACCCTTCGGTCGTACGTGAGTCTCGCAACTCGCTCAATTTTTTTCCAATTCCTCACGTAAAACTACATCTTTATTGAAGCCGCCGTTTCCCTCGTTAGGCTGTTTCGCCAATGATGTTTTCGCTTCACGAAAGTGGTTCTCTCTTGAAATTTTCCCCAATAATCGCAGCCTTGTTCGTGCTGCTAGCGTGCTTTCCATGTTGGGCGGTGCCTTCTGAACCTACGGAAACAGGTGCTTGGGCGAAATTGCCGTCGTTGGAAAAGACGGAAGGCTTCGCGGGGGCATTCGCCGGCGATGTTGAAGGAAAGCTCCTGTTAGCAGGTGGCGCGAATTTTCCCAACGCGAAGCCATGGGAAGGGGGGAAGAAAGAGTGGTACTCAGGTGTTTATCAACTCGACAAGAACCAATTGAGATGGGAGTTGATCGGGCACCTACCGCGCCCGCTGGGATACGGAGTTTCCACTTCGTATCAGGGGCAATTGATCTGTGTTGGAGGAAGTGACGCCAATCAGCATTACGCAGATACATTTTCGTTGGAGATGAAACAATCGATTTTGACTTGCAAGGAACTTCCTGCCTTACCCAAGACAATTGCCAATGCAAGTGGTGCTTTGTTAGGTTCAACTTTGTTTGTTGTGGGTGGGCAAGAGACACCTACTTCTACAACGGCGCTGCGAGAAGTATGGAGTTTAGATTTAGCGCAAGCTGATGGAGTATGGAAAATCGAGATGCCAATTCCTGGATCGGGACGAATTCTGTCGACCTGCGGCAGTAATGATGAGCAACTGTTCGTCTTTGGTGGTGTCGAGCTGTTTGAAACCAATGGCGTGGTGAAGCGTAAGTATTTGCAAGATGCCTATGCCTATCGACCGGGTGAGGGCTGGCGACAAATCGCCGATGTTCCTCATCCCTTGGCTGCCAGCGCTTCGCCTGCTCCCACTTGGAAAAACCAGCTCTATCTCGTTAGTGGTGATGATGGTACGCAGGTCGGCAAATTTTCACCGGAACATAGAGGATTTCCGAATTCGGTATGGGCGTACGATGTGGAAAAAAATGATTGGACGGAGATTGATGCAACGCCAGCCCCACGCGTTACATTGCCATCCGTTCAAATTGGGGCTGATGTCTATTTTTTGAGCGGCGAAAAGACGCCCGGCATTCGTTCCCCGGAAAATTGGCGGTGGAACTTGGAAACTGAACCCAAGCGCTGAACTGAATGGCGGTTTGTTATTGACCAGCCACGCGCATCTTGACACTGTAGACCGTTTTGCTGGCTGTGACGAACAACGTTTTTCGGTCCGCGCCACCAAAACACACATTCGCGCTCCAGGGTTCTGGGATCTTGATAATCTCTTTCGTCTGGCCATCAGGGCCGACCACCGTAACACCTTGATTGCCCGTCAGATAGATATTGCCTTCGACATCGATCGTCATTCCATCGGAACCCAATTCACAGAAGAGCGTTCGATCCGCTAGTTCGCCTTCAGGCGTAAAACGATACCGATACGTTTTTTTATCTCCGATGTCCGCGACATAAAGATACCCGCGTTCTTTATCGCCGATGATCCCATTGGGTTGCTTAAACTTTCCATCGACACGAGTGATTCCCGTTCCATCTCGGTTGAGGCGGTAGATATGACTTCCATCTTGCGGCATTTCTGAGTGTTGCCACCAAGGACGTTTGTAAAATGGATCCGTGATGACCATCCAGCCAGCTGGATGTATCCATAGATCATTCGGACCGTTCAAACGTTTTCCGTTAAAATCTTTGGCTAAAACGCGATGCGATCCATCAGCATCGATCTCCCAAAGTTCGTTTTGTTCATCGGCACAAGCGATGAGTTTTCCATCGGGAGCGAAGAACATTCCGTTGCTTCTGCCAGCAGGTTTTAGAAAGGTCGAGATCTTACCTTCAAGATCGATTTTGAGTATGCGATCGTTCGGTTGGTCCGTGAAATAGACATTCCCCTTGGCATCAACGGCAGGGCCTTCAGTGAACAAGCAATCGCCGATGATTTTCTCGGGTTGGGCATTAGGGGCAACTACCGAATCATCGGCTTGTGTTGCCGATATCGACCAGCTCAAGATCATGCAAACGAAGAAGAGTCGCGCCATGGGATGGAATCCAAAAGTGTTGTGTTGTCTATTGGGTTAGGGTTAGGCCAAGATGTCTTTGACGACATGACCATGAATATCCGTCAGGCGGAATTGGCGTCCTTGGTAGCGGAACGTAAGTCGCTCATGATCAATACCGCATAGATGCATGATCGTAGCCTGCATGTCGTGAACGTGGACAGGATTTTCCGTGATGTTCCAGCCGAAATCGTCGGTGGCCCCATGCACGTGACCTTTGCGGACGCCGCCACCACATAGCCACCAACTAAAGGCTTTGCCGAAATGATCGCGGCCATTGGGTTTCGCAGGATCGCCCTGTCCGAAAGGCGTTCGTCCGAATTCCGCTCCCCAAATCACCAGGGTATCTTCGAGCATACCGCGATCTTTCAAATCTTGTAGCAACGCTGCAGCAGGGATTTCGGTATCGATACACTGCTGTTCCAGTTGAGTGTACAAATTGTTGTGCTGGTCCCAGCCTGCGTGCATCAATTGAACAAAGCGAACTCCACGCTCCAACAAGCGACGAGCGACGAGGCAATTGTTGGCAAACGACCCTTTGTTGAGCGCATCAACTCCGTAGCGTTCCAGCGTACTTGCCGATTCGTCGCTGAAGTTCATCAAGTCGGGGACACTCGATTGCATACGAAATGCCATTTCGTATTGCGCGATGCGGGTTTCAATTTCGGGATCACCATATTCGGCGAGATGTTGCGCATTGATGGCCGCAATATCATCCAATAAATCGCGTTTGCTTTGACTGCTCATTCCCGGCGGATTAGCCAGATAGGGAACTGCATCTCCGGTGTTTCGAAATCGAACGCCTTGGAACCGCGATGGTAAAAAGCCCGTGCCCCAGTAGTAATCGAAGAAAAGCTGACCGCACGTTTTCCCTTTATCGCTTGAAGTCATTACCACAAACGCAGGGAGGTCTTCTGTTTCGCTTCCCAGCCCGTAGGTTAACCATGCTCCCATGCTGGGACGCCCCGGAACCTGGGCACCGGTGAGAAAAAAGGTTACACCGGGAGCGTGGTTCACCGCTTCGGTATGCATCGATCGGACAAGCGTCAACTCGTCGGCCCATTGGCCCACATGAGACATCATTTCGCTCATTCGCATACCGCAATTGCCATAGCTTTTGTGGGGCTTGATAGCGCCAACGCAGGGCCATTTGGCATAACCGCTTGACATGGTCGATAAGCGAGTGGAGCCACGAACCGAGTCGGGAATATCTTGGCCTTGCTTTTCGGCCAACACCGGTTTCTCATCGAACAAATCGACATGGGAAGGACCGCCACCCTGCCATAGCAGAATGACTCGTTTGGCTTTCGGCGCAAAATGCGGAAGGCCCGGAATCCCTCCCTTGGCTGGCGATGTGGAATCCCCTTCGCCTGCCAGCGTCTCTTTCTGCAATAACGAACTGAGGGCGAGCGTTCCTAAGCCCGAAGCGGCTGAGCCGAACAAAGCTCGTCTCGAAACTCGCATGGCGTTCTGTTGCAGTAAATCGTTCAGCATCGTATCACCAAAAAGGTTCTAGCTTGTATTCTTATGTCGAAGGGATTCAACGTTCTATTGTCTGGTCAGGGCTTCATCTAAATTCATGATGGCCAAGCAAACGGCTGTTAAGGCAGCATGTTGATCTGCGTTGAGAGACGTGTCGCGTGGAGCACTTCCCACAGCCAAGATTTCCTGGGCTGCGTTGGCGTTTTGTTGGAAATGTTTGAGCTGCTTTTCCATGGCGCGTTGCAAGACCACTTTTTCATCGGACGTTGGCTCGCGAGCGAGCACTCGCTTAAAGGCGATGGTCATCGCCACACTTGGATCGGTGTTGAGCTTGATTGACTTTTCGGCCAAGACTCGCGCGGCTTCGACCCAAGTAGGATCATTGAGTGTCGTTAAGGCATGGAGTGGTGTGCTGGTCAACGATTGACGAACACGGCAGGCTTGGCGGTTCGACGCATCAAACATGTTGGCAGGTGAAACGGTTCGACGCCAGAACGTATAAAGGCTGCGGCGATATAAATCCGCACCAGAAGAACTCGGATAGGTAAAGTCGCGTTCTTTCGTAATGGCCAGAGATTCCCAAATCCCATCGGGTTGATAAGGATAGACGGGCTTACCGCCGATTCTTGGATCCAGCAAACCGGAAGATGCCAATGCCCAATCGCGGAGGATCATGGCAGGCATGCGGTGTCGTGAAGCGCGGCCATACAAACGATTTTCAGGATCTTGTGCCAAGAGCTCTGGCGTGACACGACTGCTTTGACGATAAGTGGCGCTGGTAACGATAAGGCGATGCATGGCTTTCATATTCCAACCATTGTCGCGAAAATCACAAGCGAGCCAATCGAGGAGTGCCAAGTGAATAGGGTATTCACTCTGCACGCCAAAATCTTCGGCCGTTTTGATAATCCCAGTACCGAAGTAATGTTGCCAAATGCGATTGACTTGCACTCGGCCCGTGAGGGGATGCTGCGGTGACATAAGCCATTGAGCAAGACCTAAACGGTTCTTGGGGTAATCATCTGGCATTGGGGGGAGGAAGGCTGGGGTTGCAAACGACACCTTTTCTTTCTTGGCCAAGTATGCACCGCGATCGAGTATATGTGTCTCGCGAGGCTGCGCGTCACTCATGATCATCACGCGTGGTATCTGATCCTGACGATACGCATTGAGTTGATCTTGCAATGTTTTGATTGTGGCTCGATTGGAAACCGCATCGCCTAATTGATTGACGACCTTCTCATCGAAATGTTTACGCAGCAGGGATTCGAGTTCCTTCTTTTCGTCTTCAGTTCGGTCTTTGTCTTCTTTTTTCAGAAGGTTGACGAGTTGTTCGGAAAGCGATTTGCCTTCAGCAGGTTTGCCATCGGTCAAAACACCGATTTTCCAGCCTTGATAAGCCGCATCCAACCATTGATTCATCGCAGGGCGTAGTTCATTGATCTTGGACTCCCATTCGGCGATCTTGGCTTTGTTTTCTTCGGTTGGAATCTCTACAAAAGGGGCAGCCACTCGGATTCGACTGGAGAAGTATTGGGGTACGCCGCTTTCGGGAACACGATTGAAGCAATCCATCAAGCTGTAATAGTCCGTCATTGTGATCGGATCGTACTTGTGATCGTGGCATTGAGCGCAAGCCATCGTGAGGCCCAACCACGTGGTTGCGGTGGTATCGATGCGATCGAACAAAATGACAAAACGCTGTTCTTCTGCGATCGCGCCACCTTCGCCGTTGAGCAAATGATTGCGATTAAAGCCACTGGCAATCTTTTGTTCCAGCGTAGCGTCTGGGAGTAAATCCCCCGCCAACTGATAAATGGTGAATTTGTCAAAGGGGAGGTTTTCATTGAGAGCTTTGACGACCCAATCGCGCCAGTACCATTGCCAAGTATCACCATCTTGTTGGAAGCCATTGCTGTCTGCATAGCGGGCGGCATCAAGCCAAGGTAATGACATTCTTTCGCCGTAGGTTGATGCATTCATCAACTTGTCAACGAGTTTCTCATAGGCGAGAGGATCGGTGTCTTGAATAAACGCATCCACTTCTTCGGGTGTTGGCGGGAGCCCTGCCAAATCAGAATAGAGGCGTTTGATCAGCGTGGCTCGATCAGCTTCGGGTGAGGGAGCTAAATTGCGTTTCTCTAATTCGGCCAACACGAATCGATCAATCGGATTTCGAATCCACTCGCTTTTTTTGACCTCTGGTTCAGTCGGTTTTTGCGGAGTTACAAACGCCCAATGATTGGAGTAGTTAGCACCTTCTTCAATCCAACGTTTGAGCAGTTGTTTTTGTGCGTCCGTCAAGCGACGATTCGATTTTGGCGGAGGCATCTGCGTTTCAGGATCTTGCGAATCGATGCGATTCATCGCTTCACTGGCGGCGACATCATTGGGGACGATGGCGTGGGCAGCGATGGCCGCATCGCGATCATCCAAACGCAAGTCACCTTCGCGTTTGTTCTTATCTTGTCCATGACAATAAAAACAATTCTCCGCCAAAATCGGGCGAATATCGCGATTGAAATCCAACTTATCTTCGGCGTGTAGGCAGCTCGTGGGAGAAGCAAACGTCGACAGAAAAAGTGGAAGAATGAGCAACGACGAATGGACTCTGGACATGTAGAAATCCTGGAGTACTGAATGGCAGCTGAACAAGATTCAGAGCTCAAAATGGAATCGTAGGCGGGACCACCCATGCCGGAACAGTTACGCAGCAACGGCGGCAAAGTTACCCTATTGTACTCGAAAATGGTGGGGAATTCAACGTTATTCCAGCTAGGGGACTCGCGGTAAAGGTAGACGGATTCACACTTTACGACGCGAGTTTCCCAACGCGACGATTTGTCGAGATCGAAATGGAATGAATGAACTTTGCGGGCTTAAGATCGTAGCAAGTCCCTGCAGCCGGAGTACTTTACAACCTGGTCTGGATCGAGTTGGATGCCGAGGCCTGGCTTTTGCGGGATCGACAACATGCCATCCGCATCGAGTTTCCAGCCCCCGACCGTGATGTCGTCAATGAAGGGTGAACCGGTGAGATACTCGACATAATCGGTCTGCGAAATCGCGGCAGCCAACTGAAGATCGGCTGCTAGCCCGACAGCGGTATTCCAACCGTGAGGAATAAATTTCACCCCATAGTCTTCTGCCATCCACGCGATGCGTCGTTCTTCGCTGATGCCTCCTACTTTGGTAACGTCAGGTTGAATAATGTCAAATGCCCGCTTCTCTAACCAAGGCATGAAGGCTTGGCGGCGTGTGAGGACTTCGCCTCCGGAGATTGGAACGGGAGAATGCTCTCGTAGTTTAATGAAGTCATCTAAAGAGTCGGGTGTAAGCGCTTCTTCGAACCAAGTAACGTCATAGTTTGCTAACATCTTGGCTGTATTGAGAGCCCATTTGTATTGGCCTGGCCAATGGGCATCGCTACCTCCGGCGTCGACCATCAGTTGACATTCAGGTCCGATGGCTTGGCGCGCTGCGGCGACAATCGCTTCATCGGTTTTGGCATTGCGCCGACCAAAGGGTCCCCAACCAATTTTGAAGGCGCGAAACCCCTGTGCTTTCACTGCAGATAGTTTCTCTGCCAGGGCCACAGGTTCCTCCATCAATAGCGAGGCATAGGGACGGACTCGTTCACGGTATCGTCCACCCAGTAGTCGACTGATCGGCTGTCCGGTGGCTTGGCCAAATAAATCCCACAGCGCGATATCAATACCGCTGATGGTGTGTGTTATGGATCCACCACGTCCTAACCAAAACATGTTTTGATGGAGTTTCTCGGTGACACGTTCGGGTTCCAATGCGCTCTCACCGGCGAAGAGGGGACGAAGCACTTCTATGGAAGCTTTCACCAACGCATCGTTGGTGAAAACGCTGCCCAATCCGATTGAACCTTCTTCGGTATGAACAGCGATCAACGTGTGCACACAATCGTCCGCTTTCAGTTCGTTGCTCCAGCCACCTTCAGGTGTTGCCCCACGCAAGCCAGCGCATTTGATGTCTCGTATCTTCATGGCGAATCTTCTTTGACGAAAGGAATATAGAGTGTGGTAGTGAGTATGGAAGTGTCGCAACGGACCCTGTTAGGCTCGCCGAAAAATCTCGACCCGCGGCGTGAAGGATACGTAGGGATCAAGTGGAAATATGGGGCGAGGGCAACGCGTGTGGCCCAAGTAGGGCAAGTTAGCGCTTGATGAACCAGGGGCATCGATCAATAAGATTTCATCGCACCATTCTGCATACATATGCTTTTGGCAATGGGGCGATTTGACGACGACAGCCTCAAAGCGTTTAGGATCTTGACCATGAGTATAAAAGAAACTTCGGTCGTAGAGATTGACCGCGCGACTGCTCACGACCAAAGTGATGGAGCCGGCCTGTAGGACTGCAGTAGGTCCTGCATACCAATGCTCACCAAAAGATTCGCTTTGAAAGATACCATCGCTCAAAAGTTTTACCGTGGCAGAGAGTGTGACTGGCGTAAAACGTCGAGGATCTAGCGTTCCACCTAGCGAGACCTCAATGGTGGCCCCAATTCCGGCTTGTAGAGCTTTGCTGACAGCGGGTTGGTCCACAATAGGAATGAGAGTTCGCAGTGGAATATTGTTTTCAGTCAATGTTCTTAAAATGGCGTTGCTATCGCCTGAAGCTCCCGAACTCGTCGCATCTGCCGCATCGACTAACATTGCGGTACCGGACCTATGATTTGCGATTCTCTGTTTGAGACGATGTGGCAAGTCAGTTAACTTGATCAACGGAACTTGCATGGCTTCATGGTGTGACCAGAAGTTCTGGGCGATTTCCAGGGCGGCCTGTGTGGCAAGGGCTTCTTGGTTATCAGCCACGACAAAACTGTAAGTTTGTAATGATGGGACATCGGTAAACGGATTTCCAATGAACATGCCTGCGGAGAGGCCGGGTGGAGTCGTCTCGTATTTTTGTGCGATACGAATCGCTTCACCAAATCGCCCTGTTTCCGTAATGAGTTCATCACCGCGAACTAAAGCGGGAATGGCAACTTTGGCAGTGACCGGTTTGACTTCGCCATTCATGATTCGCAGGAGTAGCTTAGCGGCCCGTTCTCCAGTTTGAAAAAAGTCAACATGCGGATAGGTGTGGTAAGCGACGATGGCATCACTGTGTCGAAGCATGCGATCGGTGAGAATGCCGTGCAAGTCGAGCGAGACGACCATAGGGATCGATTCACCTACAATTTCCCGCGTTTGTTCAAGAAGGTAGCCTTCTGGATCAAGTTCTTGATCAGAGGCCATCGCACCGTGCATACAGAAGTAGATACCGTCGATGGAATGCTGCGATACTGCTTCACGAATTGCTGCCAGAAAATCTTGCGACAATGTTTGCCACGACTCCTCTGCCAACGTGCCACCAGAGGTGATGAAGAACGCGCTGTAAGTCGGAACTAATTCGATGTCGGGAGTTTTGTCGAAGATCGCAAGAGCACCACCCACTTCATTGCGAATGCTGCGGTGATAATCCAAGAGATCGGATCCACGGCGAATCGCAAAGTCAGCGAGTGTGCTGTGGTGTGGATTAAAGGTAGATACTTCTTGTTTACATTCGGCGATCAATATGCGTCGCATAAAGAACCTGGACGGTAGGATGGAGGGATGAAGGATTTAGTGAGATGGCGGGGTATTTGGCTTGGATGAGTTTTTGGTCAAGAGTCGGCTGTCGTGGTTAATGGATGAACGCGTTTCCAATCGGTGGCATAAATCGAACAAATGTTGATCACGAGAATGATGCCGGCGACGAGATATGCAATCGCCGTGGCGGCTAACATGTTTTCCATCCCCACACTTTCACGCCAAGTGCCAACAACCAAGGGAGCGAAACCAGAAAGGATGGCTCCAAAGAAATTGAGCATACCGACGGCTGAGGCGCGTGAGTCTGATGTAACCACTTCAAAGGCAGCGGGGAATATGTTTCCCATGAGTAGCCCACCGAATAAGCCGAAGCCTGCCATGAAAAAACAAGTCAAAGTGAGCGATTCGCTATTACCAATGCCATAAATGCATGGTGCCGATAATAAGAAGCTGCATACAAGTAACCACATCCGAGAGGCTTTGGTGTACTTGAAAAGGCGGTCGGCGATATAACCTCCACTAAAGAGACCGACAAAATTGGCCGTCTGCATGTAGATTGAGGCTTTGAACGAAGCGGCGGCCGAACCAAGCTCGAACTTGTCTTCCAGAAATTTAGGGAGCCAACTGTAAAGCATCCATAGTCCAAAAACGAAGATGGGAAAGGTGATGCATAACACGACAAACGTCGGAACGCGGCCCAAGGAGAAAATGGTAAACCACTGATTCGAGGCTTTGGTTTCGAGTTGCGTATCTTCTGTGATCCGATTTAGAAAGATGAAATAGGGAATGGCGTAAAGAACACCTGCTGCACCCAGAGCAAAAAAAGCATATCGCCACATACCTAACTCGGCCATCCAGCCACCAAATGATGCACCCGTTGCGACTCCAACAATTTGTGCTGTGGTTAAGAGAGAAATAGCGAATGAGCGTTTTTCGGGAGGCATTGAGTTTGCTGTTAGCGCGATGGCTGCAGGCATGAAGAGCGACTCGGATACGCCCATCGCTCCACGCAAAAACAAAAGCATAAACGCGGAACCCGCAAACCCGGTGGCGATCGTGACGATGCTCCAGATGACCAAACTCCACACCACCAATTTCTTCTTGGCAATTCGATCTGCAAGTTGACCTGCGAGTGGGCAGCCGATGCCGTAGATCCACAAAAAGATGGCACCGATCAAGCCGAGTTGTTCATCGGACATGCTCAATTCTTTGGCCAAGACGGTTTTCATGGAAAAGATGGCTTGGCGATCGCAGTAATTGAGGAAATAGGCGCCCCACATAAAGGCGACTAACCACCAGACGACATGGGGCGAACGCTGGGTCGCTGCACTCTGCATCTGGGGTAATTCCTATGGGACTGAATAGAGATGATACGACACGCAGTTCGACAGAAGTTTGGCTGAAATCACGCGAGCGATTTCGGATCAACTTCTTGTGCGATGACGGCCACGCAATCGCCTTGTTGTGTTAAACAAGGAGCTCGCATGGTGACCAGGTAGCCGCTGGTTTGGCTGTGAATCGGTTCCGGCGTACGATCAGGGCGTTCGAGGAAATGGATCCAGCCGACCGGATCGCCCGCATGGACTTTCTCGCCGAGCTCTATCGCTACCTCAAAGATGCCTGATTCAGGTGCGAGCAGATAATCGTCTGCGGTTAAAGCTTGCACGAGAATCGCTGGCGGTTTACCCAGGCTGGCGCGAGTGATTTCTGTACCTTTGAGTGCGCCCACATGAATGAGCACATTGCGTAGCCCTTCTTGAGCGATTCTGTGAACGTGAGCCGGTATCGCTTCGCCACCTCCCAGTTCCGTTGTGATAACCAGTTTGCCTTGGTTCTCCGCTTCAACTGGCAAGAGTCCTGTTCCCGCGATGTCGGTGTAGAGAAAAGCAAAATCGGTATTCCACGCGAGCATTGCCTTCAACATTTTTTGGCGTTGCTCACGGTCTGGGACCACATGCATGTGGGCACACGGCAAAAACTCCATGCTGCGTCCACCTGAATGAATATCGATCACCACATCAGCCAAAGGAAAAAGAACCGTGGTGAGATAATGTGCGATTTGGCTTGTAACCGTACCATTGGGGTCGCCCGGGAAAGCACGATTCATATTCATGCCGTCTAAGGGCGAGAGTCGAGTGGCTGCCCGAGCGGCGGGGAAGTTAAGGGAGGGAATAATAATGATTCGGGAGTTTACCATTTCAGGCGTTAACGCTCGGGCCAACTTCATCCCGGCGATTTGACCTTGATATTCGTCACCATGATTGCCTCCCAGAATCAAGACAATTGGGCCGTGGCTTTGCCCAGACTTTTCAGGAGCAATCGTGGTACAGGGCAACATCACATTGGCCCAGCCACCTAAGTTGTGAGAATAGGGAACACGCAAGAAGCCTTGTTGTTTCCCGGGCTTTTGCCAATCGATTGATGTGAGCAACATAAACAAGTTCTGCAGGTAGGAGATGTAGGGAGGGGATCAGCGTCAGATTGTATCCGATTCTTTGGAGGCGATCATCACCTCTCTTTTTCCTTTCGGTGGACCAGGCCCTTTGGATACCTTGAATCCGCATTCGGTCATCAGTTTGCGGACGTAACTGTTGACGCAGTAGGTTGTCAATTTGCCGCTAGGCCGGAGCATCTTGTAGGCGGTCGACAATACTTCGTTGGTCCAAAGGTCAGGATTGGTCTGCGGACTGAAGGCGTCAAAGTAGACGGCATCGAACGGCTTCGCATAGCCATGCGATTGTACCGATGTGGCGTCACCCAACATCAAGTTTAAGGTGATATTGGGTGCAACGTCGAACACGCAAGAACCGTGTTGATTTGAATCAAGCGAAGTGCGGAAATGCAAAAAACGGTTCCATATCATCTCGGCATGTTCACCGCATTCCGTTAGCCAACCCAACTGTTGAGCTGCACGGATGGCCTCCGGCAAATTCAACAATTGAAGAACTTCTTTCGGCAACAGTCGGTATTCCCATGATTCGAAGTAAAGTGGCGCATTCCGTGCCTCAGCTAAGGCGGCGGTCATAAGAAAATTCATGCCCGTCCCAAAACCGTATTCGAAGATGCGTGTGTCGCGTTCCGCTGCAAGCAAGTCGACGACGGCGCTATTTCGGAGATAGACAACGTACGACTCAGCCGCCGCGCCCGATCCGCTGTGGTAGGATTCATTCAGAATCAGATCTTGTAGAGAACGAGATCCGTCATCGGTAACCAAGATCTGATAACGTGGATCGGGAGTTTCAAGTAATGGCCGCTCGGGAGGCAAGCTATTCCCTTTGCAGATAAGTCAATCGGGTGAAATCTGAATGGCGAAAGTTGCGGAAACTGCGGGTTTTGAGCCAAAATAGGTGCACCGGCAGCTCCAAATGGTTAGACTTGTAGTGTAACAGATGGCTCGCCGTCCCACCTACCCCACTACCTGCCCCTAAGCCTTCGAATTTCCCATGGATGTTTCATTGAAACGGGTCGTGCTCCCACGATCCTATTCGCAGCGATTGAGTCTCAATCGAGATAGTCAAAGGTTGACGTACAAATGTACGTGGGTGATGGTTGTTCTCACATCCCTATCGACTTTGTTCACAGGACGCGCCATTGCGGACGAGACGATCGCCCAGCAGTTCAAAGAGGGGATCGGTCCATTCTTAGTTCAATATTGCACCGAATGCCATAACGCAGATAACCGCGAAGCTGGAATCCGCCTTGATCAACTGAATGAGGCGTACGATGATTCGACCTTGAAGCTCTGGGAAGCAATTGAAAAATTGGTGCAGCATGAAGAGATGCCACCTCGTGAGGCAGAGCAGCCTGACAATGGGTTGCGAGCGAAGTTTTTGGCAGATCTAAAGCGGGCGCTCAATTGGGCTCGGAGCCGAGAGCTCCCGCGAAATGGAAACATTCGACGGCTAACGGTGAGTCAATATGCACACACGTTGCATGAGTTATTGGAAATCGAAGAAGATGTGTCGTCCATTCTGCCTCCCGATGGTATCTCCAAAGATGGCTTTTCCAACAACAGTCAAACTTTGCAATTGAGCCCACTTCAATTAGAAGCGTATTGGCAAATTGCCGAACGCGCACTGGATTTGGTTTACGTTGACGAAAAAGAAATTCCGACAATTCAAACCTTTCAAATGGAATTTGGGAAGGGAATCAACACGGAACCTTACCGAGGTGAGTTGGTCTTAGGTGCATTCAATCAGTTACTCCCGAATGCTGACTTTAGAGTGACTGAAGTGGCTCCCGAAAAATCGTTTGAATTCAGACCGTTTGCGATGCAGAAAAAATTTCGCTTCATCGAGGGGTATCAAGGTAATGATACCGTGCGCGATTGGCGGGACTTTGACAGTATCTATCACGCTGTTTTTGCTTGTATGCGGGGGAGTGAAGGATATCCCAAGGGCAAAGCTTGGGAAAGTGTATCGGGTGGATTGTTACTGCGACCAGCGATACCAAGCTCAGAGATTTTTGGTGAATCAAGTACGTATGGTCCTTACGCCAATTTCAAGATTGCACTTCGCGAATTGCCAGATCGCGGAAACTTTCGAGTGCGGGTGTGGGGAGCAAAATACGACGATGGACTTCTGCTCGATAGTGAAGATAAAGCCATAACAACAGATGCGAGCGGTCGCATGGAAGTGTTGTTGAACGAAGAGGCACCGATTCAAACGATCGAAATCCAAGAAGATGGGGTGTATCAAGTCGACTTGGCCACCCCGCAAATGCTGGCTGCTGAGGTTGCGGGAGTTAAGGGGCAAACATTCACAGCAGTCGATTGTGAAGTTCAATTAGGCGATCGGAAATTCGGAAAGAATCACGCTCAACTGCCGTTTATGTTGGTGCGTTTGAAAAAGGGAGCAATCGATGTCGGGATTGCGAATAAAGTATCTGGTGGCAAGTTCCGGTTGGTCTTGGCCAAACTTCAGGAAGGTGATGCCCTGATTACTCGCTTTGAACGATTCGAGAAGCGGAATCCGGCAATCGGCGTTTATGTTGGGCTAAGACGAGATTGCGGCAGCACACTTAATCCTGTGGGCTTACCGCAAATGGTTGCTGGCACGGAATTGCAAGAATTTGTTTTTGAAGGGGCGATCAATAACTTTCCTCGTCCCGAAGTCGAGTTGGACAACGTGAATTATTTGGCTGGGATTCGCGAGATTGGAGTGCGTTGCGAATACACCGATGGCCGCGATATGCCGCGATTGTTGATTCGAAAAATTGAATTCGAAGGCCCGTACTTTGAGCAATGGCCGCCAAAGAACTATGTCGACTTAATGCAGAAAGATTCTGATTCTCTCTCGGAGCGGGAACAAGCTGAGAAGATCCTACGAAACTTCGCGACCAAGGCCTTTCGACGCCCAGTAACAGAGGCTGAGATGTTTCGCTTGATGAAGGTGTGGGATGACTCTTCGGCAGACGCCACGTCTTGGGAAAGAGTACGTTCAGGACTGTTGGTTGTCTTAACGTCGCCACAGTTT
>JAFLCP010000157.1 GCA_017303505.1 Planctomycetota bacterium
AAATGGTGGGCTACTATCGCGATGACCCCCATTCACAAAAGGTTCCGCCCGGTATCCCCTCCTGGTTGTATCGTTTCTTTCCGAATCGCGGCAATTTTCTCGCCGCCGTCGGGAATCTAGGTTCCATTTCAGCGAACTGGAAATTTCGCCGAAGATTCAAACGTTCCAGCTCGTCGATGCCCCTTTTCTCCATCTGCTTGCCAGAAAAAATCCGCGAAATCCGCCTCTCCGACAATAGCTCGTTCTGGGACCAAGGTTACCCCGCTCTTATGTTGACCGATACAAGCTTCCTGCGCAATCCACACTACCACTTAGAATCCGACACACCAGATAAGCTCGACTATCAGCAGATGGCCCGGGTAGTGATCGGTGTTGCAGGGGCTATGGGAGAAATCTAGCTCCCGCTGTTTTTTCGTTCGTTGGATATCGCGTCTGTGTTGCCATCGTCAGCGTTTCCGTAGTGATTTTTACATTGCCCGACTCTAAACTAAGCTCCATTACCCCAAACACCAGTGCCGTTCCTCTCTAACCATCGCCGGGCCACCCCGTGTTATTTGCATTACTTCTCTTACTTTCAGTTCGGCTTATGTTCATCGCCTTCCATTGGCGGAACCTCGAACAACTTTGGTACGACTACGAACGCAATGGAATTCTCTATCGAATTGCATCGCTTATCGACATCGCGACAGGCCTGATTTACTTTGGCTTAGTGCTCCGATTCTTGTATTACTTTCCTTCGATCGATAATCCGCTGCCCGATATGTTTCTATCCGCGTTAGGGCTCTCCGTCCTAAGTCGCTTGATGATCCATCGCTTTCCCAGGACTAATACCCCAGGTGCGTACAGCGAAGCCAAGGTGGATCTACTCGTTCATCTTGTCATGAGCTTGCTAACAGCCGTGGGAGTTACGTTGCTTACCGCTGTTTATTTGTGGTTTGCGTCCGTATAAAGAGAGAGAGAAGTCAATTAGGAATTACGAATTAGGAATTAGGAATGGCGGAGAATAACTCGCGATGACGAAAGACTACGCGGTGGAGTTCGTAGCTATCGCGGTAGGGACGGCCATTGCTGACCGCCCCCCGCACAGATCCGTACTTGCGGAATTACCGCATACGGCTCCTACCGTTGATGTTGACGTGCGAAACGGTCTTCGGGATAGGGATGGAGGATACGCGGAGTGGGGAGCCAGCTATAGCAAATTTCTCTGAACTGCTTCCATCTAAGTCGTCTACCGCGTTGACTGCGTCGCTGCAGTGTTCGTAACCAGATGGCATGCAATGCTCTTTGAAACTTGTTCAAGCAATCGTAGTTTCCTGGTACCGCATAATATTGGCACCAGCCTTGGTAGACTGACGCTAGCCAAGCTCCTGTTTCGGCTATGTCCTGATGGATAAGCTTCCACAGTTTCTCGGTAAGGTCCTTCAGCTTGGCCTGGAGTTTCTTATGCGATGTGCGCCTTTGAACTGTGAACTGGCCCTTGCGAGTCTTACCACAAATATGGGTAAAGCCCAGAAAGTCGAAGGTTTCGGGAGGTTTCTCTCCTCGATCCTTTCGGTTTTGCGCTGCCTTGCGGCCAAACTCTATCAAACGAGTCTTATCGGGATGGAGTTCTAAGCCAAACTTGGCCAGTCTTTCCCGTAAGGCTTCGAGACAGAGCTTTGCTTCAATTTCGCTGCTAAAGCCCAGTATGAAATCGTCCGCATAGCGAACGATAATGACAGTTCCACGCGCGGTACGCTTCCGCCAATCTTCTATCCATAGGTCTAGGACATAGTGTAAATACACATTGGCTAGTAACGGTGAAATCACGGCGCCTTGTGGTGTACCTACTTCTGTCTTGCTCCATTGGCCATCCTCGGATACTCCTGCCCTGAGCCATTTCTTCAGGAGCCTTAGCATCCGTGGATCTGATATTCGATGCTCCAGGAATTTCATCATCCATGTGTGGTCGATGTTATCGAAGAACCCTCGGATATCTGCATCGAGAATCCAGTTCACATTCCGTCGTTTGATCGCTACTACTAATGCATCCAGACCGTTATGGGCGCCTCGATTGGGGCGATACCCATAGCTAAAGCCTCGAAAGCTTGTTTCGTATATCTGCTCTAGTATCGTTCGCGTTGCTCGTTGGACGATTTTGTCTTCGAGCGCCGCGACTCCAAGAGGGCGCTGTTTGCCATCAGCCTTTGCTATGTAGACCCGTCTTGAAGGTTGAGCTCGATACCTGCCTCGGTGGATTCGTTCATGCAGATCTTTGATCCTATGTTCGACGTCCTGCAAGTAATCATGCCACATCTCGCCATCGACCCCAGGAGAAGCAAACTTCTTGAGTTCGAAGAAGCTCGTCGTGAGGAGTTCTATCGTGAGGTGACTAAACAGATTGTGAAATCTAAGATTCTTATCCTTCTGTGCCGCTTCTCGTATGCCAAGCAGTCCGCGCGATCTGGAGCCGGACGGTTTCCCGTCCTTCTTCCGGTTCTGGGCCCGGTCCAGAGACTTATGCTCAGCTTTCTCATTGGTCAAGTGCCTTTCCTCCATCGACTCCGAGGATGGTGGCACACCACCCAAGTTCGCCGATTTCCCCGGTACTATGCACTTGTCTGACTTCCCAGCGCCGTGCATGGCGGAGTTATGACATCTCGTCTTTTCCGCCCGATCCTGTTCCATGGAAGAACGGGATGGCTCTGGGATCTCTCTGCTTCCGTCAAGAAAGTTTCCAGCCATGCGTGTTGTCTTAGACTCCGTGGGGTTCACGTCGGGCTTGCCGTTAACGTCCGACATAACTATAGCCTTCCCCTAAGTAGGACTGGGTCGGCCACCTCAGACGATAGTGTTTTCGGAGCTCAATGGACAGCCTGGCTGTTCCCCTGTGAACGCTTCGCCGAAACAGTTGCCTGTTCCCAAGCATCACTCGGGGCCAAAGTTGATGGCCAATCTCTACTTTGTACGACTCTTTCATTCGCGACTTTCTTGCGGCTTGGGCAGACGCTCCCTACGTCGTACTTCGTAATTCGTCTTCGTAATTCGTCCTCGTCCTCGGGCTCGTAATCGTGCTCGAATTTCCGCAACTCGCGTTTTCTTGAAGTGCGCGAATCGAAATAAAGCTCGACAACGAATTAGGAATTACGAATTGCGGAAGATACCTCGCGATGACGAAAGATTACGCGGTGGAGTTCGTAGCTCCTACGTCGTAGTTCGTAATTCGTCGTCGTCCTCGTCCTCGAATTTCCGCACCTCGCGTTTTCTTGAAGTGTGCAAATCGAAATAAAGCTCGACGACAAATTACGATTACGACGACGAATTACGACGACGATCACGAATTACCGCTGCGCTGAGTACGAAGTACGAGCTACGAACAGCAAGATCCCTTGCGCCTGATAATCGCAATACTGTTCGTATTATCCCCATGAATTTTACGTCGGCAGTTGCCGTCGCAGCTTTACAAAAGTGTCGTAAAATCCGCTTCCCCCACCCCAATCCGTCGGTACTTCGCCGGTAAGCTGATTGACCGACTGGAAGTTTCCTTTCGCATCTTTATTTCCCCCGAACGGCATCCAAGCGACCCCAGCGCCAACTCGATTGGAAATTCTACATTCGGCAACTAAACTGCCGCGTTCATTAAAGACCTCGACAAGTGCTTTGTCGGTTACATCAAACAGTTCGGCCGTTTGTGGATTGACTTCGATGGTCAAGATACCCTCTCGACGCGCATGATGTTCAATATGGCCATAACTTGAATTGAGATAATGTAAGGTTTTGCTCGAAATCAGTTGTACGTGATCGACGGGAGGGTCGGGATACTCACCTCCGGAAGGAAGTGGATCCAGGCCCATCTTCATTAGATCTTGTGACCAAAATTCTGCTTTTCCGGATGGTGTCGTGAAATTGCCGTTTGCGAAAGGACGGTAATCGCGTTCATGGTTTAAGCGAGCATAACCATCCTGCTTCAATCGTTCGAGTGAAATGCCATCGAGGTATGGATGGCCACTAGAGAGAGCTTGTTCGATCAATTGTTCATCGGAATCATAAAGGCACTCTTCAGTCCTCCCAAGAGCTTTAGCAAGCCGCCGAAAGAACTCGGTATTCGACACTGATTCGCCGACGGGCGGAATCGCAGGTAGATTCAATGACAAATAGTGATGCCCCCAGGCGGGTACAATATCCATACACTCGATTTGGCTGGTGGCAGGAAAAACGTAGTCCGCGTATTTTGCCGTTTCGGTTACAAACAAATCGTGGACGACCGTGAATAGATCCTCACGCTTTAGACCTTCGATAATTTTGGCTTGATTCGGAATCGATACGACGGGATTCACGTTCCAAATGCACAGACTCCGAAGTGGTGGAGTAAGCTCCTTTGAGCACAGCAATTGCCCGAGGTCGCGCATATTGAGAGTGCGAACTTCAGGGCGTTGTAACTCGGGCATCGAGAGGCGTCGATGGTTTAGGGTGGAGTACTGAATCGCACCGGTAGAACGCGACAAACCACCCCCTCGATGTTTCCAGGCCCCAATCAAAACTGGCAGGCAGGCTAAAGTGCGAAACATCATGGCGCCATTTTGATGGTGCTCTAGCCCAATTAAGGGACGAATCAGCGAGGGCGTCGTAGTGGCATACTCTTGGGCCAATTTCTCGATATCTTCGACTGGGATGCCAACCTTACGAGTCACTCGTTCGGGAGCGTACTCCTTGACTCGTTCACAAAGGGCCTCATAACCCAAGGCATGTCTTTCGACGAAGTCATGATCCACCCAGTTCTCTCGAATGATGATGTGCATTAAGGACATCGCCAGTGTCGCATCGCTTCCAGGGCGGATGGGGATGTGCCAATCACCCTTTTCCGCAGTTCTTGTTCGAATCGGATCGATGACAACAATCTTGGCACCATTGGCCCGAGCTTCAGCTATTACGGGCCAGAGATGTAAGTTTGTGACAATCGTATTGGTGCCCCACAAGATGATGTAGCGGCTATGCACAAGTTCCTCCGGATCCACACCAAATCCGTTGCCCTGCGTCGCGGCGAGCCCACTGACCGGAACCTCACCGCAGATGGATCGTTCGAGTTGGGTGCATCCCAGCAAAGCGAAGAGTCTTCGATCCAACGAGGCAACTTGAATCAAGCCCTGATTCCCGGCAGAGCTGTATGGCATGATCGCTTCGCTGCCACTTTCGGCAATGATTTTGTGCCATTGACCTGCTACGTCCCGCAGGGCATCTTCCCAAGTAACGCGAACAAATTTCCCTTCTCCCTTGGGCCCCACGCGCTTTAAGGGATAGTGCAAACGCTCTGAATGGTAAACCCGTTCCAGATAGTGATTGACTTTGGCGCACAGCGTGCCGCGTGTAAAAGGGTGATCGGGGTTACCGAAAAGACGCAGGGCTTTTCCGTCACGAACTTCTACCAACCATGAGCACGTATCGGGACAATCGTGCCCGCAGGCCCCGCGAACGATTTTCGTATCGTTACCTAAAATTTGCATAGCCGTTCGGCTCACTGTGATTTGCGTGTCCAGTTCATAAACCAGTTCGGTTGCCAAGTTGCACCGAGATCGTAAGATACCGCTTGCCACCAGCGGCAGCTATCGGGTGTGATTTCGTCCCAAATCCCCCGAACCAAAATTTCTTTCCCTTCATAAGTATCGCGAGCGATGAAAGTTCCAACACCATTTTCAAAATGGCCAGTTTGGGGAGGCAAATTCAGTATCCCGTTTCGCGCGTTCACCCAATAGTCCGACCAAGCCTTTTGGTTGATGTCTAGAAGGCGGATTCCCATGCCAAAGAACTGCTTAGCCGGAATTCTGAGCTCCTCAATACTCCCGCCGCCAAACAAAACCGTCCAGCAGGTCGCTTCGCCAGGAAATTCCTCCCAGGTATTCGAACCGGCATCCGTTAATCGACGATTGTGAATGCTCCATTCACCATTGAGAAAATCAAAATCACCTGCAGCAGCCTTCGAAGCGTTTACTTCAGTGGACATCAAAGGACTCTCCTTGAAAAGAGAGAAGTTTTGTTTGGGGACTCGTAAAACAGTACCATCCTACAATCCTTCTCTGGTACCATAAAAGTGCCAGATTTACGAACCTACATGGTACCAGCCTAAAAGGCCCGATCCCTAAAGCCTGAAACCGGATGTAACTTTATGAATGCTCGACGAAATCGGACGTTTCATCTCGATCGGGAATCGAAGCGTCCGTTGCAGGAACAGCTGTGTGACGAACTACGAGGAGCGATTCTTCAAGGAAAGCTTGCGCCTGGCGAGCCCTTGACTTCGAGTCGAGAGATGGCCCACGACCTCGGGGTGTCTCGCAATACAGTCCTCGGCTGTTACGAGCAATTGATCGGCGAAGGCTATTTGGAAACTCGCCCCAGGTCTGGGATCTTCGTCATGTCAAACTTGCCGAGCGGGGATCCTGCATTTCGTCCTAACCGAAAACAGAACTATCGAGTGAGTGCACCTGAAAATGTCGAATGGAAATTGACCACCCCACTTCCGTTTCGTCCTTGTCAGCCGGATGTTTCTCTTTTTCCCATGGCCGAATGGAATCGTATTCGAAGTCGCATTCTCCGTCATGCTTCCACAAAATTGTTGTGTTATCAATCACGTTACACGCTTGGCTTGCCCAGCTTAAGGAAATCGCTCGCGAACTATTTGCAGGAAAGTCGTGGCGTTCAATGCCAATGGGACCAAATCGCCATCACCTGTGGTTCCCAACAAGCGTTGTTTTTTCTAAGTCAAATTCTGTTGCGTCGGGGAGATAAGGTTTTGATGGAGGAACCCGGCTATCTCGGAGCCCGCCAAGCATTTGCGTATGCAGGCGCTAAGATTCTCCCACTTCGAATTGACGAAAACGGAGCGATTCCCCCTTCTTCTGCTAAAGGGGTAAAGCTGATGTACACAACGCCCTCCCGACAATTTCCTACGGGCGCTACGATGCCAGTGGGACGAAGGCTTCAATTTCAGCAACTGGCAGAGAACCAGTCAGTTTGGTTAATCGAAGACGACTACGACTCTGAGTTTCGTTACTCGCAACCTCCGTTACCGAGTATGTACAGTCTGGGGAGCGAACCCCGAGTCATTTACATGGGGACGATGAGCAAAGTACTGTATCCTTCACTGAGGATCGGCTACGTGGTCTTACCTGAAGAACTTGTGGCGAATTTCGAGCGTTTAAGGCTGGTCGTGGAAGATCACGGACCGCTGCTGGAACAAGCGGTACTTGGCGAGTTTATCGATTCCGGTGCATTCTATTCACACATTCGGCGTTGTCGCAAAGAGTACAGTCAAAGGCTGCAGGTATTCCTACGAGAGATGGACAAACACGATGTTCCGTTGGATTTTCCTCATAGCGATGGAGGCATGAACTTGACGGGAATCTTCCGCGACGGACGGTGGTCGGCCGAGAAGATAAGTGTTCGATTGCGATCGATTGGCTTTGACGTTCCGCCACTGAGTCAATACTCGCCCACAAAAACGCCGGAAGGTTTGGTTTTTGGGTTCACTCCATTTCCACCGAAATGGATACAAAGCTATATCAACAAAATAGCCCCCGTTCTGCGAGGTGAAACAATCACAAACTACGAAGACGAATTACGAAATGCGAAGTAAAAACTACGCACCCCATCACGTAACGTTTCGACAACCGAAGGTCTTTTTCGTAGCTCGTAGTTCTTATTCAGCGCAGCGGTAATTCGTCCTCGTGATCGTGATCGTGATCGTAATTAGTCGTCGGGGCTAACTTCGATTTGCGCACGTCAAGAAAAAGCGAGGTGCGGAAATTCGAGGATGAGGATGAGGACGAGGACGAGCACGAGCACGAGCACGAGCACGAATTACGACGACGAATTACGAAGTACGAAGTAGGAGCTACGAACTCCACCGCGTAATCTTTCGCCTGCGCGAGGTTTCTCCGCAATTCCTAATTCCTAATTCCTAATTCTCAATTCTTACTTCCCCCTCCCTGCCCCTGAAACCGATCAGCCAAAGAAAAAAACGCGACGTTGCAGTTAATGATGAACCAATTCCGAGAGCAATCATCTCTATAGACAATGCCAGCCGCTTTAATCACTGCGGTTGGCATTGAAAATAGGGCATGGTGCCAGGGTCGAGCCCCATCCGGTTCGGACTCTAACGTTCGATTCGTTTCGTTTTCTTTTCCAAGCAAGCGTATGAATGAAAAACTTCCGCGGGCGTCTTTATCCCTGTTGGACCAGTTGGATAGAGCCGTTCCTCGACGGGTTCTACGGGTCTTTCATTCAAGAGTAGCTCAGTGGTAGAGCATCAGGCCATGGACCTGACGGTCACGGGTTCGACTCCCGTCAACGTTTAACGTTGGTTTACAACCAATGCTGCTGGCGCGTAAGCGTCAACCAATGAGCCAAAGGGCAATGTCGGCTGTTTAGAATCCGTTTCACCACAAGCCTTAACCAGGCTGATTCGTGTTGGTTTTACCTGACGAAAGTTGGAACTAGCAGCTCGAACAGTGAAACAGCAACCTTTTATACCCTGCGGATGGAATCACATCGGAATCGACGAGAAAAACACGATGCAGTCGGGCTTCTTCAAGTCGCTACGACTTGATCGCATCACTGAATCAACATTTCTTGTCATTCTAAATGTGCCCACTCCCCGTATCGAATCGTTGTGATACTGCAGACGATGTTGCCCCGACGCTGTTCTCATCAAAACTATTCGTAACAACCACACTTTTCATCCGCTTATCGCCCACACGAAAGGAGGCGAACATCATGTTTTTCAAGAAGGTATTCATTCGTGGTTTCGAGGTTGGCTTCCAATATCGAAATGGCGAATTCGAGAAAATCTTAAATAGCGGTACTCATCGGATCTTCGATCCATTCAATCGCTTAACGATCCGCACGTTGTCGCTACGTGAACCGTGGATCGTGGATGAGCAACTCGATTTGATTGTGAAATCAGGTAAGTTGGCATCTCGTGCAGAAGTGCTTGACCTTAAGGATCATCAACGCGCCTTGGTTTGGATCGATGGTCGATTCTCGACTATCCTTGGTCCTGGCCTGCATGCCTATTGGCTTGGACATCGCGATGTGAAGGTCGAGCTCGTCGATACGACGCTGTATCGCTTTCAGCACGCACAACTCAAGAACATTTTGCGGGTTGCCGAAGCGATTCGCCACTTTGATGTTTGCAGCGTAAATCGCGATTGCGTGGGTGTATTGTACGTCGACGGACGTTATGTCGAGACGCTTGAGCCAGGCCAATATGCGTTCTGGCTTCAATCGGCTGAAGCACGGGTCGTAGAAATCGACATGCGTGAAAACCAACTGGATGTACCAGGCCAAGAAATCATGACTCTGGACAAGGTCTCATTGCGCATGAACGCTTTGGTGACCTACTTGGTATCTGATCCACGTCGATTGGTTTCGGCTACTAACGATGCTCGCTATGCTCTGTACCGTGATGTGCAACTTATCTTGCGCGAAGTTGTAGGAGCGCGTGAATTGGATTCGTTCTTGTCGGACAAAAACGATATTACGACTGAACTGGATCAAAAGGTTCGCGAGAAAGCAAAGGTTATCGGGATCGATGTCCGGTGCGTGGGAATCAAAGACATCATTCTCCCAGGAGATATGAAGGACTTGATGAATCGTGTAACGGAAGCCAAGAAGGCGGCAGAAGCAAACTTGATCGCCCGTCGAGAAGAAACGGCTGCGATGCGAAGCCAAGCGAACACGGCAAAAATGTTGGCGGAAAATCCAACGTTGATGCGAATGCGTGAGTTGGAGATTCTGGAGAAGATCGCATCTGCTGGCAAGTTGAATATCGTCGTCGGTGAGAAAGGACTTACCGACCGCGTTGTTAACCTGTTGTAGTCAGTGGTCCACAAGCGTTTGAAAATCAACGATACATACGGTCACTGAAACCGCTTTGACGAATGGGGCGAGATGAGCTGGCACTCAAATCGCCCTATTCCTTGTTTCGTCGCTGTTCCTTACTTTGATGGCGCTTTTTAGGTGCATAGGAAGCTCCACGGATCAAAGAAAATCTCGCGCGATCTTTTCTTTTCGTAGCAGCACCAGGGCAATGTTTCCAATTTCATCAGCCCCTGACTCATTGAATCGCCAGCAGTATCCACACGTTCACGCCTCGTTTGTTCTTCAGCGTTGTTTCACTGGGAACATCGAACAGCTACCATCTATCGGGCGTAGGGAAATCGAAGCGTACGTACGAAAAGCTCGCAAATCTAAATTCTCTAAATCCCGGAGATTTAGGTAAGGCTGGCACTTGGCGGCACTTTTTTCGCAAAAAAACTGTTCTGCGTGCAAGACTGTCCGTCGGCCTGCGTTTCTCTCTACGAACCAGCTAATGAATCCCTTCTGATGCCGTGAAAGATTCTTATGTCGCCAGATACACGTCCTAGCTTGTTGCTCCGCATTCGCAATGCGGCAGACCAACTTGCATGGGAAGAGTTCCTGGCAACCTATGAACCAACCTTACGTCGCGTTCTCCGCAGCAAAGGAGTGCAGTCGGCGGATGCGGACGAATTGATCCAAGAGGTACTGCTGACCGTTTTGCGATCTATACCAACTTTCCAAAGCAATCAAAGAGTTGGTGCTTTTCGACGATGGATCGCAACCATCCTCCAAACGAAACTGCTCGATTTTCGACGACGGCAAAAGTCTCGCGAAGATCGGCACCTCAAACTAGCGCAACGCAGTCACCCAGACGATCTCTGGCAAGTCGATTCAACCACGATTGAAGATTTAGATAAGGACTTAGACCTACAGTTGGAACATCAGATCTTTTTCCAAGCGACCCAGGCGGTACGCAACATGATCCATGAAACAACTTGGCTTGCATTCTGGAAAACAGAGATTGAACAAAAGGATGCCATGATCGTGGCAGCCGAATTGCAACTTTCTGTGGGGCAAGTTTATGTTTCGCGGAGTCGAGTTCTCGCGAAGCTGCGTAAGTTTGTGGCTGAACGTCGTGCGAATGATGAGGAGGTTACTTGATTATGATCCGCCGCCTCGATCTCAACCCGAATATCAGTCCTTGCAACCCTAAACATGTGCATCAACTTGTCGAAGACCAACTCAGCGATGAGCAAGCTGACCAATTAGCTCAGCATTTATGCCATTGTGATACGTGCCGTCACTTGCTGGATAGTCTTCAAACCACAAACGATACTTGGAATGAAACTTGTACGGTCATCCTCGAGGAAGAACACAAACAAACTTCGACCCAACTAACAGATGTTCTATTGCAGCACGCTGAAAGACCACGATTGTCGCCAACCTTCGCGCGGTCTGTTCTTGAAGCACCTTCTTTGCCAAAGGGAGAGAGCTCCGAAACAGGTGACAGATTTCAGAAACTGGCAACCGAGAAAATGCTCAGTTGGCTGAAACCTTATGAAAACGAGGCGGACGAAACAGAAGAGTTTTTGGGAAAAATCGATCACTATTGCATTCGGCGCGTGTTGGGACACGGCGGAATGGGGATTGTGCTCGACGCGTGGGACCCAAAACTAAATCGATCGATCGCTATAAAAACGATGCATCCCCATTTAGCCGCGAACGGTTCGGCGCGACAGAGATTTGTGCGTGAAGCACGTGCGGCTGCCGCTGTCGTTCATGCCAATGTGGTAGCCATCCACAGTGTCAACGAAGACCACTATCCACCGTACTTGGTGATGCCATTGATTCAGGGTGAAACTCTGCAGAACCGCATCGACCGAGAGGGACAACTTGACATCGAGTCAGCCCTGCGAATTATGAGTCAGGTTGCTGATGGATTAGCCGCAGCTCATGCTCAAGGTTTGATTCACCGTGATATCAAACCTGCCAACATACTACTGGAATCAGGTACCGACCGAGCGTTATTGACCGATTTCGGAGTCGTGCGAGCTCTCAATGATGCGACCATGACCGCAAGTGGAATGATTCCCGGAACGCCTGAGTTTATGTCACCCGAGCAAGCTGCCGGAGAGATTCTGGACTCAAGGTCCGATCTATTCAGTTTAGGCTCGGTACTCTACACGATGCTGACAGGACATTCACCGTTCCGTTCCGATTCTCCACTAGCGATCATTCGCCGTGTACAACAAGACACCCCGAAGCCCTTGATTCATCATCGCACCGATGTCGACTGGGCAGCGCAATCGCTGGTCGACTTGATGTTATGCAAAGCACGCGACCAGCGAGTGAATTCGGCGCAGCAAGTGGGGCAGTGGTGTCGCGAACTTTTGGCCCATCGTCTGCATCCATCCACTGTCCCGCTCCCGGCAGCCTTACAAACTCAAACAGCGCGAAAGCCCATGGGCTGGAGTCAACTGACTATAGTCTTGTCGGTATTCCTGATAGGTCTTGCTCTCTCTGCGGGGGCTTTGTGGTGGGCCGAAATCGATTCATCCAAGCAGCTCGCTAAGCCACTGAATACGACTCCGTCCCAATCGGACTCCAACGAATCTGCGCCATCATCGACAACAACCGAAGCACCTTCGCCTTCCTCCGCCAGAGAAATCGAGGCCGAGATCGAAAGCATCGAACGCGAGTTGCAACTATTAGAACAGCAGCTGTTGACGCCCAAACCTTAAGCCCAAAGCCTTCCGTTCCCAGGAGAATTTGAATGTCACTAAAATTCCTGTCGCCCATTGTTGCAGCTTTGTTGCTGCTGGGTGCTCACCAAGTTTATTCGCGAACCATCGCTCAGCCTCCCGAGGAAACTCTACAGGAGCAACTCGCAGAAGAGAGATTGAACAATCTTTCCTTGTTGGCAGACCAGACGATCGCCCAAGAAGACGATAAACGGGCGCTCATTGCTGAGTATCAACAGCTCAAAGCCAGCGGCCAGACCGAGGCTGCGCAGACCCTACGCAAGAAGATTGTGGACCTAACGGCCGAAGAATTCAAGAAGTTGGAAGCTGAAAGGAAATCCCGTGTTGCCAAGCTCGAAGAACGCCTTAACTTGCTTAGGCAAGCTCTGCAGCAACGAGAGGCCAACAGCGAAAAAATCGTTCAGCGGCGTGTGGGCGAACTATTAGGTGAAGGTGACGAACTAGCGTGGGATTTCGAAGTATCAGAGGACGAAGCCCCTATGCTACTCGAATTGGAGCCAGCTTTTAACGAGGCGACTGTCGGCACACTGTCCCCATTAGCTTTACCCGCTAATAGGCCACAAGCTCCTGACCCGAACTTGACTTTAGGCTATGGTTTGGCTCTCTCGCAACTAGATCAATACAAAAAAGCCATTGCCGAGCAAGAGTCGCGAATTGAGGCGGCAACCAAGCAGTTGCAGGCCATGAAAAACCAGCTAGAAAACCTTGCTAAAGAACTTCAGGGAGACAAATTCGGAGACAAGGCTCTCAATGAAACCTACTCTCAAGTTCTCGATGAATATCGAGCAGGTGCAGAAAGAATGCGAGAAGTGCAAAACGCTCTCCAAGAAGCCCGGATGCGCTACGACGAACTAGACCTTCGGCTCATACCATTACGCAAAAAGATGGACAGTATCTATGGAAATGGCTCGGCAACTCTGCCTGATCCCAGCGTTGCGACCGATCCGTTTGGCGCGGGGCCACAAACCAACCCAATTGGCGTTACCCCACCGGCAGACCCTTTTGGTGCAAATCCAGTCAATAAGAAGTAATCTACTTGAAGCGATGTTTGCGAGTCGCTTGCCTCGAAGTTCGACTCTTCGAGGCAAGCTTTGATTCTGCTTCTTTTCACATTACGTAGAACCCCACACGCTCATTTGTTGATTTCACCTACATAGCCTCGCAGCTTCGATCCCATTTGTCCTCCACTTTTTTCTGAGAGCTTATCCAGAGGCTTGAGCCCTTCCTCCCGTCCAGCTAGCCTCCGCTGCGCTACTGCTACGGGTTAGCCGAACCTCCGCGATCGCGGAAGATCTATAGGACAAATTGGTATCAACCTTCCAGCAAGTGTTTGAGCATCCGTTCGGGTGAGTCCAAAAAGGCTTTTGTCACTCGATAATGCTCGGTCTCTTTATAGGCAATGGGTTGCACGCCCTTATCACTGAACGAATAAATCAATGCCCCTGGATAGCTCATCAGTATGGGTGAATGCGTCGCGATAATGAGCTGTGAGTCTTTGCGGACTATCGCATGCAGAAGAATCAAGAACTCTAATTGTCGCTGTGGAGATAAAGCAGCTTCTGGTTCGTCTAGAAAGTAGAGGCCCTGCCCGAACCTATTTTCCAACAGGGACATAAACGACTCGCCGTGAGATTGTTCGTGCAGCGACCGACCTCCGTAACTGCGTTGAGCCCCCAGATTCTCGATCTCTGTGGCTACATTGAATAAACTCTCGGCCCGCAAAAACCAAGCATCGGGAATCAGGGCGTGATAACAACGCAACTTGATCGCTTCACTTAATAGGGAATGACTCGCTCGTGTCGAGAACTGCATATTGCGGCTTCCACCTTCTGCGTTCAGTCCGTTGGCGATTGCGATCGCTTCTAATAAGGTCGACTTGCCTGAACCGTTTTCTCCGACAAAGAAAGTTACTTGCGGATGGAGGTCCAGCGTCCGCAAAGTCTTAAGCGCGGGTAACTCGAAGGCATAGTCGTGTTTTGAAACCCTATCTCTGTCGACGAAAATTTTCTCGATGTAGGGACCGGGGGTTGCGCCGTGTTTCAAAGTTCGCATTGTTGGAGTAAAACCGTCAAACCGATTCAAAATGGAGTGCGAGACTTCCGAGCTTTCAGTCGCGTCATTCAACAATTCGATGAGTGATACTACTAGCCATCGAAATGTCTTGAGCCGCTTTCATGCTCATCTATTCTATCGCATGGACACGTTGCCTACCAAATTCTCACGATGGCATGTGCACGAATCCGTGAGAAGAGCCGAAAAGCCGCCTATAGGTGGAATACTCTGCAACTCTCTGTTAGTATGAAATGTTGCTTTGCCTATCGTCCTATCCACATCTGACATTGTCCTGACGTATGTCCGAGATCACGCGACTCCTTGAAACAATTTCTGAGCCACAAGATCGGGCTTCGAATCCAGCGTCGATGGATAAGTTGCTTCCGTTGGTGTACGACGAATTGCGAATGTTGGCAAAAAGTAAATTGGCTGCGGAAAAGAAAGGCCATACCCTACAGCCTACGGATTTAGTGCACGAAGCATTTATGCGTTTGGTAGGAAATTCGCAGTCGGTCGCTTATCAAAATCGCAAGTATTTTTTTGCGGCGGCAGCTGAAGCAATGCGGCGCATTCTTGTGGAAGCCGCACGCAAGAAGATGGCAATCAAGCGCGGCGCTAATGCACCGCAAGAATGGTTCGACCTGATGCAATTGCCTGATATCCAAAAATGTCGAGAACTGGTCTACGTACACGATGCTCTGGACGAATTGTCCAAAATTGATCCACAATCCTCAGAAGTAGTAAAATTGCGATATTTTTCCGGCTTCACTATGGAAGAAATTGCTGAAATTCTGGGGATATCTCGACGCCATGCCCAAACGGTTTGGGCATTTGCCCGTAGCTGGCTATTTAGAGCCCTAAAATCTGACAGCACCAACACTTCCGACGATTCGACGCCTGCCGCCTCCCCCTAAATCCGTTCTGATTTTTGCCAAAAATCGAAATTTCTAGTGCGCGATTTCGCTTGCTTCTGCGCAGGTAACTGTGACATCCTCACCGGTTACACAAAGGAATACCATGAACCTCCGCGAAATTTTTGCCGAAGCGATTCAGATTGGAAACATTCATGATCGCCAAAAGTACCTCGATCAAACTTGCGGCGGCAATCGGGAGTTAAAGCAGCAAGTGGAACAATTGTTGGCAGATCACGAGAAACTGGGTGGGTTCCTCGAATCAGCCAATACACCGACGGAGTCCTATACCGAGGAACCAGAGAAGCAAAAGGCGCCGCCGACTCAAATCGGTCCGTACCGTCTTTTAGAAGAGATTGGCTCTGGCGGGATGGGGATCGTTTATCTGGCCCATCAATCAAAACCTGTCGATCGCCGCGTGGCGTTGAAGTTGATCAAACCAGGTATGGACACGCGCCAAGTCTTAGCTCGCTTCGATGCAGAGCGGCAAGCGTTGGCGATGATGGATCACCCGAACATCGCCAGAGTTCTTGATGCAGGACAAACCGACTCGGGAAATCCGTACTTCGTCATGGAATTGGTCAATGGTGTTCCCATCACGCAGTTCTGTGACCAAAACCATCTTTCGACCAAGGAACGACTGGAACTTTTTATCCCTGTATGCATGGCGATACAACATGCCCATCAGAAAGGCATCATCCATCGCGACCTGAAACCATCCAATATCTTGGTCACACTTTACGATGACAAGCCGGCTCCGAAAATCATTGACTTCGGAATCGCTAAAGCAACTTCCCAACGGCTCACCGATCAAACGCTCTTCACAGCATTTGGCCATATCATTGGCACCTTTGAGTACATGAGTCCCGAACAGGCGACTCGTAATCAACTGGACATAGATACGCGCAGCGATGTCTATTCATTGGGGGTCGTGCTGTACGAACTGCTCACCGGGGAAACGCCCATTGATCGGCAACGTTTACGCAACGCCGCATGGGATGAAGTGCTGCGAATCATTCGTGAAGAAGAACCACCCTTGGCTAGCAGTAAGTTAAGCAGCAGCGTTAAGCTTCCCTCTGTCGCAGCCAATCGACGCACCGAGCCAGGGAAATTGAGTGCCTTCGTCCGAGGTGAACTTGATTGGATTGCCGCTAAAGCTCTCGAAAAGAATCGAGCACGGCGTTATGAATCGGCGAGCAGCTTCGCGGAAGATATTCGGCGTTTTCTTCAGGATGAACCCGTTCTCGCTTGCCCGCCCACCTTTGGTTATCGCTTCAGAAAAATCCTTTCCAAACATCGCGCGGCAGTTACGATCGGCACCTTGTTTTTCACCATAATCCTTTTGGGTTTGGTGGGAACATTGTGGCAAGCCAAGGTGGCTGTCGAGATGAAAGATATAGCCATTCTCCGGGAACAGGCGGCACATTCGGCCAAAGAAGAGGAAACCAAGCAACGCAAAATGGCCGAAGCAAATCGTATCGAAGCTGAAAATGCTCGCCGCGACTCTGAAAGTCGTATGGCTCGGCTCTATCTGGAACGTGGACTCCACCATATCGACTCTAATCCGCACAGTGGACTTCCATGGCTCGTGCAAGCGATGCAAATCGAACCTCAGTCCTCTCCAGCGGCAGCCATACATCGCTTGCGCGTCCAAGCCATGATTCAAGAACTACCCAAACTTTTAGCATACCTACCGGCAAGTTCCCCCGTTTTCAATCGCGCTAACACGCAACTCGCTGTGACTCACAATGAGAAGAGTGTATCGTTGTTCCAATTGCCAACCATGAAACGCTTAGCTGACATCCAACATGTTTATCCCGTT
>JAFLCP010000158.1 GCA_017303505.1 Planctomycetota bacterium
TTCAGCCCCAGAGGCATCATCAAGACCCAACTGGGCGATGTGGTTAAGGTAGCCGTTCAAGACGTTTCAGGGGCCAAACCTGTTACGTTTGTGGTCTCTTTAATGCGAAGCACGAAAGAGATCAACGACCCTACTTTCGCTTGCTGGTATGTGATGGAAGTTGAAGTCGAAGTCTAGCGAGGTATTTCGATATGCCTCGGTGCTTGATCAGCTTAGGTGCTAACCTGGGCGATCCATTGGCCAGCATGAAGCAAGCTTTGTATTGGCTAAAAAAGTCGTTTGGCGAAAGTCAGGTTCGCGAAAGCAGGTTTTATCGCACGCCCGCAATCGGTGGCCCGGAAAACCAGCAAGAGTTTCTGAATGCAGTCGTTGCCATAGAAACCGCACAATCTCCCTGGGATGTATGGCATGTGATCCGCGATGTGGAACAACGCATGGGCCGCACACGCAACCTGCGTTGGGAAGCGCGAGCCATCGATATCGATGTATTACTCTACGAAGACCAACGTATCTGGACTCCGCATTTTAAGATCCCGCATCCTCGCATGTCCATGCGTCGCTTCGTCTTGGAACCGGCACTTGAAATCGCAGCAGACTGGATCGAACCGGTCTCAGGTTGGCGAATTGACAAACTCTTCGACCACATTACCCAGACAGCGCCCAGTATTCTGGTTTGCGGAGATGCAACTCAAGATATCCCCGAGATAACGCGCGAAGCCCTGACACAACTATCACTGCCCGCCTCACAAGCCTTCTCCTATCCGAATCAGAGCAATGGCCTGTTGGACAAATCACAGCCTTGGTTCTGTTCGCTACCATGGTCGCAATTTGCGCCATCGCTTTGCATTCCTGCCTTAGATATGCTGCGTCTGCAATTTGATATTCCAAGAGTTTTAATTGTCGCGGCTGCCCCTCCACCCGATATCGATGTTGCATGGGAAGATTGGCTTAGATGCTGGGCAGATGCGTTGGGCATGCGAAACTCCACAACATCCAAACTGCAATGGCAAGGTCCAAGATACCTTTTGCCGATGCAAGATCGGCAATGGGCTATTCATGAATTGGTGGCTGCAATTCAAGCCATGCAATGCCCAGTGGAACCGATCCCGTAAATCGCTAAAGGTCTCCTCGCGAGGGAACTATCCGTTTCAACGCAGCTCAAGCTTCCGTTACTGCCCGTTGGTGTTTGTAGGTAAATCCGGATTCGTAAGAAGCTCGGCCAACTTGCGTCCCATCTCACGTGCTGACGGATCATCTTCGCCGGTAAGAATCACCCCATCCACCGCCACATCATCGACGTTGGTATTGGGATTTCCGATCGCTCCGGGTGGCGACATCCGCGCTCCGTTTTGCTCGGCATGCCACCGACAGGATGGTTGCGCTCTCCGGCCATTGTAGATACCGGCAGCCGCTTCTCGAACGGGAGCACAAACCAATTTGCCTTCCAACGGACTCTTGCCATTGACTCGTGCCCAGGCGAGCACTGATGTCCCGTTACACAAAGCGGCCACATATTTTTTCTGGGCGAGAAACTCATTAATTACACGATTCGCTTCAACTTTGACTGCTCGCTCACCGTTGTAGGCTGATTCGTCATAACGTCCATCAAAAGCGAACTGGTACATTGAGGCGCCCCAACCTCCAGCGAACAAGATCGCGTCATAATCGTCAACTTTAACTTCGGATAAAGCCACCTCAGCTCGCACCGCGCCACCATCCACGCCTTCCCCCGATCCGTTATGAGGACGACAAACACCTCGCCTTCCCGCTGCTACAGTGACTTGTATTCCGGCTCGCTCCAATTCATCACGTGGCTCCCGGTACTCGCGATAAAAGAAATGATGGTTGGCAATCACGAGCAAAACGCGTTTGGCCACTCCCTTTTTCTGTGCGTTGCTGGTTGTTGAGCGATCGACAACTCCATTCCCCCTCCCCTGCTCCATCTTCGCACTTGGACGCGAACGGGAAGCTTCACTATTTCCAGAACTTGTGGCTGCTTGAGCCACCGATTCTCCACTCTGCGGCATGGACTTGTACTGAACACTATGGAAACGTGTCGAACTATTCCATGCGAGTAGAGCTAACTTATCCTTCTGCGGAATAGACCATAAAGGGTGAACGGAAACGCGCACTTGGTTCATCTTCAACGAACTGATCTCCGCTCCGTCGAGCAGTGCGCGAATGAAGTCTTTTCGCACTTCTAGCAGCAGTTCATGTTGTTTGCCATTCACCAACCGAACGTTCTCTTTCCTCGTGGCATTATCTTGAATGGTCCGGCCATTAACATCTTGAAAGCCAGCTAAGTGCTTCCCCCAAGCATCCACTTCAAAACAGACTTGCTGATTACCATGAACCAGCACAGCTCCAATCGAATGCTCACCTGTTCTGCGAGTGAAAGTAATTTTGAGATCATATTCTGGTGCAGGCTTCGTGGGTAACATGATGCGAGCACCATCAGCTGCCGCGACATCGAGATAACTCTCCCCCTGTGTCCACTCTCCTGAAACGCTCAACGAGCCAACATCCATTTTGGATAACAGCGATTCCCAAGAGCTCTCTTGTCCTTTAGCCATGGCCCCACTGAACCACGATACGAAGCAAATAAGAACCAGATGACGAACAACCCATTGAGCACGTTTCGACATTGGACACCAATCAATCGGGCCTTGAGGTTTATTCAAGAAGACCACGAAATTATAGGCTCAACGCGAAACGAAAGCACTTGGATTGTCGACTTGCAAGATGATTTCGACACAACACAAGATGTGCAAAAGAAAGAAGTGACACCTCTGCGATGCCGTGATCTTTATTCAACAGCAGGTTGAGGGTTTCGGGCAATCTCTTCGGCTGCTTCTGCGAAGGTTAAATACATCTGACGCTGGGCATCCCAAACTTTGAGCCGAAAGCACTTGTAAATGTCCATGATCGACAGCGAAGTAGTTTTCGGAGCCTGCATTTCGGGAATAGCGGCCATCGCTTCAGGCAGACGATAGAAAGGAATTTTCGCATTCAAATGATGCACATGGTGATACCCAATGTTCCCGGTAAACCAATGCATGATCGGCCCCATCTTCATGTAGCTCGATGATTCGATCGCAGCGGCGACATAATTCCAGTGCTCTTTATCGAAAAGGCGAACGCCAGGAAAATTGTGCTGAGCGTAGAACAAATAGGAACCTGTTCCACACGCGATCACCAGCGGAATGATAACGGCAAACAGAGCAATCGCTGGTGCATACCACAACAAAAATCCAACCAACAATAGATGTACCAAAACGGCGATTCCCGCATCGTAATGTTCTCGAGGATTCACCCAGAAGGAACGCAGTGAAATGCCCCAAAAGAAAATCGTCAGATAACCCAACATGATGGTGAGTGGATGACGGGAAAATGCATAACTCAATCGTTGCTTGGCTGTGGATGTTTTGTAGTTTTCCAGAGTCATAATCGGAAACGAGCCGACATTCAGCAATTGTATTTTGGAGTTCTGTGCATGGTGATGATTGTGGGAACGATTCCAGATGCTCGCTGGACATAACACCAAAACACCAAACGTATCCAAAATGCCGCGCGCGAGCCATGAACGAGTCAGGATCGTGCCATGTTGAAAATCATGGTAAATGATGAAAATTCGAACGACGAGGAGACCGGACAAAACACTGCACGGCAAACTCAACATCCACGTGGGACTCGCTACGATCGCTGCCAGCGAGATGAAATACAGAATCAATGTCGAAAGAAGACACCACCAACTGCGATAGCGCTGTTCAATCGCAAACTCTTTTGAAGCCACTAAGAGTTCTTTTCCCAATCGCACAAATTCATCCTTACACGTTTGCCTTCTTCTTTCGACGCATTCAAACTTCGGTAAGCAAATTACCGAACTTCGACGAGCATCACTTCGAAGACGCGAAATTCTGATCGTTTTCAACACGATCAATGCGTTGTTAACCAGCGATCCATCGCGGTGTGAAACGAAGACTGGTGACGTAGGAGCTGGCAGCGCAGACTCCTCGCAAAGATTAGGGGCAATCTGACCTATTTCAGGGAGGACCGCAATAGCAGGTGAAAATTAAACCTGCAATTCGAGTGCAGAATCGCTCACCCGCCTTACAAAAATTCAGGCGACAAGGACCTCCACAAACTCGACGAAATCTGCACCATCGCCGCAAACCATGTCGCAGAATAACTTTACAGCGACAAATAGCTTGCGAGCCCACAACCACCAACCAGCCCCCCCACTAGAACAGCCTCTAACGAGTCTATTCTTCGGCGTCGTACCCGCGAGCAGTGAGGTGCCCGGAACAATGCGTTTGAATCACAGAAATTCGCCCAGAAAAAATTTACTGAAAACATTGCGATCAACCGATTGACTGCACTAGCAATCCAGTGTACTATCACGGCAGTACACACAACTGACAGACTCCTGAATGGGAACTGTCGGTCGCAGCTTTTGACTCCTGACCCATAACAACGAGAGGAGGTTAGGCGTGTTTCTAAAAATAGATCCGAATAACGGAATCGCAATTTACGACCAAATTGTTCGGCAGATGAAGTATGCCGTTGCCGAAGGGACATTGACGCCGGGACAACTCGTGCCGTCGGTTCGCGAGCTGGCTCGGATGATTACGGTAAACCCTAATACGATTCAGCGAGCCTATCAGCAACTTCAAGATGACCAAGTCCTGGAGAGTATTCGAGGACGTGGACTCGCGGTTTGTCGCACTGCCGTCAAGCAGTGCGTGCAGGACCGTCATGATTTGCTTCGTGGTCGATTGGAACAAGTCGTTCAGGAAGGCCTGCGCAGTGGGTTGGAACCTGAACAATTGAAATCTCTGTTTGAAAAAATTCTGAAACAAGCTGCAAAAACGGAGGAGATGTAATGGAACCTTCCACCATTAGCATCAAAGGTCTGAGCAAACGCTTTGGCAAGAATCATGTCCTGCGCGATGTTGAGCTTCAAATTCCGGCGGGATGCGTCTATGCCCTCCTCGGCGAAAACGGGGCTGGCAAAACCACCTTGATCCGGATCTTGATGGGATATGTAAAGCCGAATTCCGGCAGCGTTAGTGTGCTGGGAATTTCGCCACAAAATGATCCTTTTGCATTGCGTCGACGCGTGGGATATGTGTCCGATTTGCCCGGTCTGTATGAATGGATGACCGTAAAACAAATCGCTTGGTTTTGCTCGGCATTTTTCTCTAGTAGCTATAGTGAGCACTTCGCCCGCTGGGCGACGCAATTTGATTTGCCGCAGGATACTCGCATCCGTCATTTGTCCAAAGGTATGCGGGCCAAGACGGCTTTGGCCCTGGTGCTGGCTTCGGATCCTGAATTACTGGTGTTCGATGAGCCAACATCGGGTCTCGATCCGCTGGTACGGAAAGAGTTCTTGCGCAGCATGGTAGACTTGGCCGCGCAAGGCAAAACCGTTCTCTTGAGTTCGCATCAAGTTCAAGAAGTAGAGCGAGTCGCCGATCATGTGGCCATTTTGCACAACGGCAAGATCGCTTTGGATGGTGGCCTAGAACAACTGAAAGACACTGTGTGTCTTCTCCGCTTCAGCATGCGTGATCCATTGGCAAGTCCACCGGCTACGGTATTGAATCTCAATTCGATTCACTGCGAAATCATTGGGAGAACCATACAGATGGCGGTACGACATCTCACTCCTGAAGTGTTGGAGCAAATCAAAAGCGAGCCCGAATTAACTGACGTCCAGTGGATTCGTCCCAGCTTGGAAGAACTGTTCATCCTGTGCACTCGCGAGTCACAAGCACCACCTTGGCAACAACCTTGGAATTCCAAGTCGCCCGGTGGCGAATTGCTGCGAGCCTAGTGGATTGATGACCTCACTTATCCCAAACCTGGGAATAACGGTCTCCCTTTAACGTACAACGTTTTTCGTCGCGTTGGAGAATGCGCATTATGAATAGCATGGCAACAATCGCATTAGCGTGGAAAGAGTTCCGACAACTTCTTGGCATAAGTTTGGCGATCTCAGTTTGTGCAATACTTGGATTCATTGTGTCCATGTTGCTACAGAATATCTCACCGTCATCCAATCCTATCGAGTTTTTCTATTCAATTGTGCCGGCCACATTGACTCCGATAACCATTGCGATGGCGGGGGCCGTTATAGCAGTGGGAGGTGAAAAACAAGCGGGCAACTGGCAATGGTTAACCACCTTGCCAGTAACATGGGCTCGTACCTTCTTTGTGAAGATAACGGTTCTGCTTGGAGTCGCCTTTGCGGCTGGCGTTATTGTTTATCTCGCGAGTTATGGTATTTGCGCGATCTCAAATTCGCCATTGGCCTACGAAATGAACTCCTTTGGTTATGATTATCGCTTGATGTTGTTTGCCTTACCTATCGCATTGTTATGGGCCATGATCATGTGCTTATGCCTTCGCGAGCCGATGGTTGCCATTTTGGTTGCTGCGGTCATCACTTTGATTCAAGGATTCGTGAAGAATCTCATCTTGTCCGAATATGTTTCTAGTACTGCCCCAACCGATTTTGGTGTGATGGCGATTGCCACAGCGATAGAAACAATCATCTTATTGTTGGTCACGATCTACTGTTACCGTTTGGGCTGGTGGAATCATGAACCCATTTTTGAATCGATCATGAATTCACGCGTAAAAGTCGACGAATCAGCGACGTTCGCACGCTGGGGTACGTGGTCAAAACCAGGCTTCTTTTGGGCCTCGATTTGGCAATCGTTTCAGATTCAGAAAGGTCCGTTGCTCATCCTAGGTATGGTGACTCTAATCGCCTTTCCGCTCTTCAATTTTCGGGTCGAGCCTCTTGTTGGCATTTTCGCTATAATTCTCCCGGCAGTTTTGGGCCTCTTTACGCTCTCCGGCGAACAGACACGACGACAATATCGCTTTATTTCGGATCGCGGTTTCTCGCCTCAACTCTATCTGCTGATGCGGACCATTATCCCCGTGTTGGTGATTGTGGTGACAACCGTTGTTTTGCTTTCAATAATTCAGAACTCTCCTGAGCGTTCTCCGATCGGTGAATGGCGCGGCTACTTTCTTTTTTGTGGAATAGCCCTGGGAATCTATTTTGCCTATGTCTTCGCAACACTCACTTTTTCCAATCCACTGCTCGCTATTTTCGGCGGTGCTGCTGTAGTTTTTACCATAGGCTATGGAATAGTCACACCCGTTGTCGCAGGAGGATATCTAGGTTTGTGGGCTTCCATCCCACTGTGTTTGTTCGCCCTCGCTTTACCTTGGTTGCTAGTGAAACGTTGGATGCAACTCGATACCTCAAACCTTACTTGGATTTCGTTTGCCTCTTCCGTCGCGATTGGCCTAACTGCATTCACTGTTTACGCTCCCTTGAGAGCTTTCTCAGTACCTGACGTGGCTATTCAATCAGATCGTCTTCCGCCATCGTTTGAGCCCATCCCCGCGAATTACGCGAATATTCAGGTCGATCAGCAAGCTCATCTCGCCCTCTTTACGGCTGTGAGTAAGTTTGAAAACAGCACAAACAATCATCGGGCGATTTTGGAGAACTGGAAAGCCTTGACGGACCAAATGCCGGGTTCTGACATGGCGGGAATGGGGACAACGGCCGAATCCTCAGAAGGTTCCGCTCCATCTCCCAACGACACCAATCTCGAAAATGCTCCAGAAATCATCAAGCTGCAACTAGAGAAACTGAAAGTACAGATCCAGTCCACAGAAAATCGGAACGCGTCCCCTGAAGTTTGGAAATACGCAGCCAATGGCACTGCCCTAGCCGAATGGCTCTCAGCGGTCGTTTATTATGCACTGCAAACAGAGGATCGAGAATTACTTATCTCTGCCATCGATGCATATGCGACCATTGTGAATCCCAAATATCCCATCGAGTTCTCACTGTATGACCGAGGAGCATTTGCTTATCTTCTTGGGGCACTCAACGAATCAGCTGATATTGGTTCCCCTGAATTGAATGCGATCATTTTCGATCGACTGATACAAAACGTACCATCGCCTGATGTATGGTCCCATTATTTCATCGCATTAGGCGACGCTGACAATATGGCCTTAAATGCAAATCATGCCTTCTATAATCGGAACCATGTATTTGCACTTCATCGTTTCTATCGAAATGACTACTTTGGTGAGGGCGAGAGATTTGACCGAGTCAAGAATCTCCAGACCCAAGTCAACATCCAACGTGCAGTGCCCGTTATTCAAGAAATGAACCAAATTCTGGCCACGAACCAAGCGAACAGAGCCAAGGACCCTGCCAGTTTGGTGAGAACGGCCCCTTTTCTTGAGTTAGCCAACCGCCTCACGCTCGATACACTTTATTCCGGCAACGCAGAAACAGATAGGATCATGACTAACTATATCACCGGCAACTATGGTACAGTCTCCATCTATCCGATGCCCGATAAGGCATCCGCAAACCTGCAGCTCTACTATGCGTTACTTAACGCCGCCGCTCGAGGAACTCAACGCGAGTGAAATAGCGAGAACTAGACACTAGCGATACAATCTAATGACTCTTCGGTGCTCCCTTCGATCGCCGAAGAGTCAGTTTTTTGTTATCTAAAGTGGCTCACTATGTCTGATTCAACTCGCAATACCCACCACGCACCTGACACCCAAGATGCAGGCTGGAGATTTGCCCATAGTTATACGCAACTCTCAGATGTCTTTTACGCCAGAAGTCGGCCAGTGCCGTTTTCCAAGCCGTCGCTCTACATCTTGAACCGCCAACTGGCATTAGAGTTGGGACTAAACTTCGATCGCTTCCCTGAAGCCGAATTGGCGTGCCTTTTTACGGGCCAGCAAATTCCCAATAACGCGGATCCCATTGCACAGGCCTATGCGGGCCATCAATTCGGCGGCTTTACTTTCTTGGGCGATGGACGTGCGATACTCTTGGGTGAGCACGAAACACCGACTGGTAACTTGGTCGACATTCAATTCAAAGGTTCAGGCCAAACAGTCTTCTCGCGTCGCGGTGATGGTCGTGCCGCCCTTGGTCCTATGCTGCGCGAATACATCATCAGCGAAGCGATGCACTCTCTGGGAATCCCAACCACTCGCAGCCTGGCAGTGGCAACCACAGGCGAACCGGTTTATCGAGAGAAAATGCTGCGAGGCGCTGTATTAACGCGCGTTGCCGCCAGCCACATCCGCGTTGGAACATTTCAGTATATCGCTGCACGAAAAGATTTTGACAATCTCAAGAGCTTAGCGGACTATACGATCGCTCGACATTATCCCGGGCTTGTCGATGCCAAAGAAAAATACTTGGCCTTTGTGTACGCGGTTGCCGAACGTCAAGCTGCATTGATCGCACAGTGGCAGTCCGTCGGATTTATCCATGGTGTGATGAATACCGACAATATGGCCATATCGGGCGAGACCATTGATTATGGACCATGCGCCTTTATGGATACGTATCACAAAGATACCGTATTTAGTTCGATCGATGACTATGGCCGCTATGCCTATGGAAATCAGTCGGTCATCGCCCAATGGAATTTAGCTCGATTTGCCGAAACGCTTCTGCCACTCATTCACGAGCAACATGAGACAGCCATCGAATTAGCCACCAAAGCCATCCACTCTATTCCAGCAACGTATCAGCGGTATTGGGGGCAAACGATGGGGAAAAAACTAGGCTTCACCCATTTGGAAAGCGTAGATACAGCTCTGGTTGAATCTCTTTTAACGTGGATGCAACAAAACAAACTCGATTTCACCAACACCTTCTGCGATCTCAGCTCCGATCAGCAACTTGAAAAAGAGATTTATCAAGATGCGTCGTTCTTGAACTGGCGCCGCGAATGGGAACAGAAACTGCTCGATGCAGGAATAAAGCGAGAAGATGCAATCGCCACGATGCGTCAAGTGAATCCCACAATCATCCCTCGCAATCATCGAGTTGAAGAAGCCTTGCAAGCTTGCGAAGAAAGAGATGACGTTCAAGTTTTGGAGAGACTGCTTGCAGCCATCACCGATCCGTTCAGCCAGGACGCCGATTTACAAAGCTATCGCGAACCGCCACCACCTGCCCAACGCTGCTATCAGACCTTCTGCGGCACTTGAGGAATTACGATCGTCGAGCGAAAAACAACATGAGCCGCTTATACGATCCGCCCATTTTCCGTTAAGCGATTACTCGCCGAAGTCGCGGCGATGGTCGCCCGAAAACAATAATACTACGGCCCAAATTCCAAACGGAAAACAAAGTCCGCCGAAACATGGAATCGTACAGAGAATTGCGCCGGTACGAGCGAGCCCCAGGTTGTTTCGCATCGCACAGGCAATTCCGCCAAACAGCTGAATGCCGCCGACAATCAGACCAACAAACGCGAAAATGAGCATCAGCCCGAAAACGTCCCAGCGAATGTTAGCCCCAGCTGGCGCATTCGCGAGAATGATTGCAATCCCGCCGATGCGGAAACAACCAGAAAGAACAAGGAGGAATCCCCACAACGCAATAAACGTGCCAGAAATGATATAGAGAGCTGGACTGCGTTCTGTGGATCTATAGCCACCACCGCCACCATACCCGCCACCGTTTCCACCATAGCTTGGTGGCGCATATGCGTTTGATGGCGCCGGCCCCATCGATTGCCAGCCGCCACCTCCTCCTCCGGATTGGTCGCCCAAATCATTCCACAGAGTGTTATTGCTGCTTGATGAGGAACCTCCCCCAAACATATCGTAGGAGGGTTGCGACGCAGGCATTGAACCAAAGATGTCATTGGAAGAACTTGCCGGCTGGCTCGATGGCATTGAGCCAAAGATATCCACACTACCACTTGAGCTCGGTGTGGGAGCGATAGGCTTGGCAGTTGGTGGCGTCTTCGCCACAGGCTTACCACCAGGAACCACAATCTTCCCTTGGCAATGCGGACACTGCACTGTTTTGCCCGCGTTGGCCTTCAAAACGCGACAAGCTTTTCCGCAACTGGAACATGCCACCAAAATTGTGTCGGGATTGCTGGCTGGCGATGCTGGAGCACTACTTGTGCTTGTTGGCGGGGTGGGCGGTTTCGCCGCTGCGGGCTTAGGGAGAGCGGCAGCAGGTTTTGGCGTAGTTACAGGCGCAGCCGGGGCGTTCGCAGCGGGAACATCATTGATCGCCTGACACGATGGACAACGAGCCTTTTTTCCAGCCGCAGAATCAGCGACTTGTAATGTTTTATTGCAGGCAGAGCACTGAAGTCGGATGGCCATAATGTTACTTGGAGAGGCTAGGTGAGAAAGAGGCTCTTAGCGTACCACTTCGTTGTGCTCGAAGTTTCGCCAGATTTTGGGCTAAAACTCATCCTTCGGATTATTGTTCGACGTGGGCAAAATGGGAACATGCCACCTGCAATAATCCCCTAAAATCACTACACAAATTGGTGATTTTATGAAGAGCTTCCGCGGCCCCCTATCTCATGGGGGATAAACTGAATCGCCCATTCGAGACGTTGGCGATACATTCCTCGAAGATGTCGTCAAGAAATCCTCGGAATCGACACTTTTGATGGCGTTCGCTAGCGCTACTTCGTAGGCCAAAGGCTGGCTACCAATTTCCGTCCAAGCCGACAAAAAAGCCCGCGAAGCCTAAATCACTAGGGCCACCCGAGTTGTTTCCCACATCGCCCCACCAGCTCATCTCCCAACCGCCGCGTAAAGTGGGTTGAAAGCTACCCCAACGCTGCCAGCTGTAACTGGACCCAAGTTGTAAATCCATGATCGGTAATAATTGATCGCGATTTGCCACTTCCGTGGTCCGCTGAGGGTTCAAGAAATCTAGATCCTCGCCTGCCGTCAATCGCTCTTCACCCTCACCCATCAGCAAGGAAGCTCTTCCCGTTGCAAACCATTGCCATCTCTCGGTCAAACTCCTAGCAACCGACGCAGACATTGTGGGTCCAATTCCTCGAACGTGTTGTCGATAATCAATTGCCCCGGCTACTGTAGAGTTTGAATTCAACAACCTCGCTGAATAATTTTGATCCAAGGATGCAAATCGAATTCCGCCGCTCAGCAAAAACGTCCCCGCGCCCAACTCGGCTCGACGTGTTAGTTCCAAGTCAATCGCATAGACGTCGAGATTTGCATTGGCCAGCATCCGCTCGGTGGGTGTTATCGCCGAGATATCGACATCACCGAACGCGGGATGTTCGATTCGCCCAAATCCAGTTGCAGACGGGGCCAACGACAGCTCGTTGGCTTGATTCGCATATTGCCACCACGAGGCCCTAATCCCAATTGCACTGGCCGATTCATAGCCCACCCACACTCGCGGGCTCATTTCAAAGTCATAGTCAAACTCGACGTTCTCTACCGCCAGTTGCTGACTACTAACTTGTGAACTGTCCCTCAATGCAAGATTATTGGAGTACAACGGCTTCGCAATGATAATGTCGATACCACTATTCCAACTTCCTTCCGCAGGACTCTTTTGAGTGAGCGACATACGCTCCAAGTCACCTCCAACCACGTTCCGCGTGACTTGAAAATTCACAATGAACGCAACTACCAATGCAAGATAGCTGAACTTTCGCTTCATCGCTCGAACCCCAACAGACCCCAGTGAACCCAAAAGATGGAGTTTAGATCGTCCATGATATTCCGACCGATCGCGAAATTAGGAACCGCAGACATAATCGTAATTTTTTGACAATGGCCATTTTAATCGTTACTCTTTCGCACAATCCAACGTAAAAACGGTTCTACGATTCTTATATTTAGTTCCACCAGGGGGAACATAATCAACAAATACCACTAAAGAGTGGGGAATATCTAAAATCCGAGCTCTTTGGCCTGCCCAAAAAATTTCAGCTATTTTCAGTCCTTCGTTCCCAATTCTTGTCGCTCACTTTCTCGGCCCTACCATGGCAACACCTCGCGTTATCCGCTACGAAATGCTCGAATGCCGTCGCCTTGCGGTTGGTATGCAGGATGCCGTAGAGCTCTGGTGGAAGCTCAACCTTCTGCGAACTCTTTCTAACGACGGAATCGCTCGACTCGCATTGAATGCACCACCGCTTACCCGGCAGGCCTTGGCGCCATTAGCCTGGAACGACGCTTTGCACCAATCCTCGCAGAGCCACGCTGTCGAGATGAGTGAACACAATTATTTCTCGCACCAAAGCGTAGTCGATGGGCGGTGGCCGAACCAAATGGTTCGAGATAAGAGTTACCCTCTCCCTTCATCACTTTCAAACCAACGCAACGATGTCGAGACGTTATTGGCGGGAACACAACTCCAAAACGTGGATGCGGTCATGGCTGAGATCTTGCAAAACGACAATGCTCGAAACCAACTTTTTCCGACGGCTAAGAGTGCCTCTCTGGCAACCGAGATAGGTATCGGGAGTGCCTATAACAGTGCATCCACTTTCGATTATTACTGGTCCACACAAGTCGCCGGTAGACATCAAGGGGAGCGTTTCTTGGCCGGCCTTACTTATTCCGATCAAAATGGCAACAAGAGTTTTGATGCGGGCGAAGGGATAGCAGGCATCAAGGTAACATCTGGCGAGCTTTCAACAGTAACGGACGCTAACGGAGTCTATTCACTACCGGTTGGCGGCGGTCGACATCGAGTTCAATTCGAAAACGGCGAACAACAAATCTTAGCTGAATCGACTTTATTCGTCGGTGACCGCTCGATTGCAGTTGATCTTCGACTAAATGATGCAATGGTTGAGGTTAATTACAGGAAGCGATCTTGGTGGACCAATGCCGATAATCATGTGGATGTCAATCGCGATCAACATGTAAATCCAATTGATGCTTTGGTCATCATTAACCAATTGAATCGAACCGGCCCGCAGACACTCAGATCGAACAACCCCAATCCAGCTTTTGCCTCCACTGCGGTGGATACCAATGGAGACTCAAACATAAGCGCAACAGACGCATTGGTTGTCATCAACTATCTCAATCGCACATAAGCAACACACCACAGGCCATAGAATGCTGTGCGTTATTATTTTGTTCGCCCGTCCCACCATTGATCAAGCAAACCATTGAGTTCTTTTACGGTGCTGGACTCTTCCGCACTTAAATCCTTTTGTTCTTTAGGATCGCGCACGATTTCGTATAACTCGGCTTTTCCTTTCGGTTCATTTTGGGGAGCAGGGACAATCAGCTTTTTCCCCTCATGAATTACCCATCGCCAGCGCAGATTGTCGGCGGGTTGATCGATACTCACAGCGTTGTGCGTGAAACACTCTCCAAAGATCGTTTTGCGATTCATAACCGCTTCTCGGTTCAACAAGTTTACGCCTTGCATGTCGGGTGTTGTTGGGGCTCCAACGGCAGCCAATACTGTCGGCGCGATATCGATCGACATCACGGGTTGATCGGATTCACTCGCGGCGACCTTCCCTTTCCAATGAACCATAATCGGCGTACGAATACCCCCATCATACGGACTCTGTTTCGACCGAGGACCATACTGATTGAGTCGATCGCCGCAAATCCAACCGTTGTCGGTGACATAGATGATCAGCGTATTATCATCGACCTTGGCTTCTTCAAGAATATTTCTCAGCCCTCCGATAGTTTGATCCAACCATTCGATACATGCAAAGTAGGGCCCGCGCGCCGTCTCATCGCCGGCTTTCCAACGTTTACGGCTTTCAGCGACAATCGCATCCGGTGCATTGTGCGGGGAGTGTGGCAGAAAGGGAGCGTACCAGACGAAGAAGGGTTGATCTTTTTGTTGACAATCGGCAATAAAACTACGAATCGGTTCCATCGTTTTCCGACCAATGTCGAGGCCCGCATCTCCGTGCCGATCCCCTTTCGTCATACCATCCGTGAAACCGCCTGTCGAATAATTGCCTTGCCACCACTTACCTGTTTGTAAACTTCGATATCCCATGGAACTCAGCATCCGCGGTAACGTGTTGGCCGTTTTCATGAATTCATTCATGCGTTCACGCCCGTCGCGAAAAGCAATTGAGCGTTGGAATTCACCTGGCTTCATACCCGTCGGGATTGGCGGATCGTTCGAGGTAATCTTGTGTTGGTGTGGATACAAACCAGTCAGAATGGTTGCCAGACTTGGGCAACAAAGTGAACTCGGTACATAACCGCGTTTGAAGGTGAGACTTTCGGCAGCGAGCCGATTTAAGTTAGGCGTCTTGAGTTGAGTTTGTCCCATAAACTCATAATCTTCCCAGTGCTGATCGTCGGAGACAATGAGCACAATATTCGGTCGCTTGGCTGGGGTCGCCGATTCTTGCGCATGTAATTCGTTACAGGAGTAAGTGCCAACGAAAAGGGTCATCATTACCAGACGAAGGATAATGCAACACACCATATAATCAGCTAAACGTCGCATTGAATTACCTCTCATGGAAGTAGCAAACTCTGTGGCAGATTTCGGCTTTCAAACCGTTTTCGCCAAGGGCCAAAGGGCCGCAATGATAAGAATGGTCATGGTCCAACAGATGATATCCATAGGGATACCGATGCGCAAATAATCCTTGAAGCGGTAACCGCCCGGGTTGAGCACCATTAAGTTGGTTTGATAACCGATCGGCGTGGCGAAACCATAGGACGCCGTCAACGTCACAGCGATCAAGAGAGGTCGCACATCCATGTTCATTTTTTCGGCAATGGCATAGACCAATACGCTCATCAACGCGGCAGTCGCATTATTGCTGAGCAGTTCAGTCAGCACGCCCGTTATGAGCACGACGGCGGCCAAGACGGCGATCGGGCCATACGGTTCAACAACGCCAAGCAATCCACCAGCGATCCATTCCGCCGCGCCGCTCGAGTCCAAAGCCGAGCTGACACCGAGTGCCGCTGCGATCAAAATTAAAACAGACATTTCAATTTGACGATAAGCATGTCGCGTTGTCACACAACCGGTGAGGAGCATGACTACGGCGCCCGTGATGGCGACTATAGCGGACATCTTGGAAAAGACTGTCATCCCTACTACCACGGACAAAAATATTCCGAGTGCCATCCATGCGCGGCGATGATCGACGGGCGCCGTATCATCTAACCCGCTTACCAAAACGAAATCGAGCGAATTGCGCCAACGTTTCGGAAAATCCTCAGCGGCATCGATCAACAGGCTATCGCCTGGTGCGAGAACAATTTGGCCAATTTTCTGCGATAGTTTTTCACCCGCACGATACACGGCAATAATCGATGCTTCATAGCGAGTACGAAAATCGGCATCCTTGACGCTCCGTCCCACCAAGGGAGATCCAGGAGCAACCACGACTTCACAGAGCTTTGTGCCTGACCTTGGTGCGGCACGCGGACCAGTCGGAGTAACACCTTCCATCGATTCCAAGGACCAGCCCGTTCCGCTCGAGTCAGATTCTCGATCGTGATGATCTACAGGCATTAGCCCACGAATTTTTTGCAAATCGACTACGGTCGATATCACACCAGAAAATACCAGCAGGTCTCCCAATGCGATTTGTTCTTTTGGACTCACTGGGCTGAGGCGATTTCCGTTACGCTCGATGGCATACAAATACAGGCCGGGCAACTCTCTCAAGCCGCTTTGACGAATTGTCTTTCCAATTAATGGGCAAGTCGATTGCACCATTAACTCCGCTGTGTATTCGCGGCGATGCGCCTCGGCATACTCCAATAAATCCGTTTTGTTGGGCAAGAGGCGTTTTGCAAATAACGAGAGATAAAGCAATCCAACAAGCGTAACGGGAACACCTACCCATGAGAGTTCAAACATCCCGAAGCCCGTATCGCCGCGCCGCAACAGTTCTGAATTCACTGTAAGGTTGGTGCTTGTGCCAATCAGAGTGCAAG
>JAFLCP010000159.1 GCA_017303505.1 Planctomycetota bacterium
GCACGCTCCAACCATTGAAGTTGGATGAAATGGGCTCGAGCGAGAAGCAACTGATGCATCGCGTTCGCGAGATACTACCCAAGAAATTCCGAAAGCTCTCGGCGGCCGGTTGGGCTCGTCCTATGCCGGGCAATAATTCTCAGTTAGCCGATCCGAGTCTGATCACGATTCAAGTTCCCCTTGTTGTGCAGGAACTGAAAATTGAACAGCACATTCAAGTCAACATCGACGTCGTTCACTGGCAGATCGACGAGAAAAACTTCTGTTATTTCGCCCCAACTCTCGATCGCATGTTGATTGGGCGTCCATCACTTTGGGAAGGTGAGCCGATCATTCGCGAGTTTCGAAGCGATATCGAACGAAGAATGAAAAATGGGGGCTTGGATTATCTCAAGAATTGGCTGTTGGGAAAGGATGTCTCACTACATATATTGAAGTTTCCCGCAGCGACAGTCACTCAAGAGAGAAAAGGGGCTGTTAAGAAAAAAGATCGCCTTGTCACTCTTAAAAAGACATCCAGTGATGTGCGCGAGTGGCTACGTGATCCCGTCTATCAACGCGATGAGCTAACGGATCAAGTTGCCGCCTTGCTAATGTCCGATGTGCCACAGAGCGTATTACTCGTGGGCGAAGCAGGGATTGGAAAAACGGCCGTAGTCCAGCAATTGCCCATTCGCCATCGCCGGCTTCCTCCTCTCTGGTCTACAGGCGGCTCACAGTTGGTATCAGGAATGTGCGGCTGGGGGATGTGGCAAGAGCAACTGCAAAAGTTGTTGGTCGAACTTCGAGGTATCGACGGAATCCTCCATGTGGGTTCGTTAGTCGACTTGGTTGAAGCTGGAAGAATTGACGACCAACCAGGTGTGGCTTCGTTGTTAAAACCAGAAATGCAACGTGGCAAAGTCCGCATTGTTGCCGAATGTACGCCTGAGCAACTTCAAAAACTGGAAACACAAGACCCTGCATTGCTGCGTTGTTTTATTCGTGTCGATGTGAACGAATTATCTCAAGAAGACAACTTGATGTTACTTCACAAATCGGCTGAATCCTTATTGCAAACACGTCAGCAGGAACTTGCTCGCGATGGTCATGAATTGAGACTTGGAATTGAAGATGGGGTTATCGAAACCCTATATGCACTTTGCAAACGCTTTTGCGGTTATTCGCCAATGCCTGGCATTCCGTTGAGATTATTGCGAAGTGTAATCGGTGCTTTGGGCAATGGCGAACAGGTGACGTCAAGCCGAATGCTACACGCTTTTTCAACGCACACTGGTCTACCGCAGTTTTTGATCGACGATGCTATGCCTCTCGATTATGAAGCTTTGAAAGAGCGATTGTCACGCAGGGTCGTTGGGCAAAGTGAGCCCGTTGAATTGATCGCTAACATGATCACTACACTCAAGTCGCGGCTGCAGCGTCCTGAAAAACCGTTGGCTTCATTTTTGTTTATCGGCCCCACCGGCGTCGGCAAAACTGAAATGGCCAAAGCTTTAGCGGAAGTACTCTTCGGTGACTCCAATCGCATGCTGCGACTCGACATGAGTGAATATGCGACGCCATGGTCGATCGGAAGACTGACTGGACTCAGCGCTCAGGATTCTGGAACGCTGACTGGTCCCATTTTGGACCAACCATTTTCGCTGATTCTGCTCGACGAAATTGAAAAGGGACATCCGTCCGTTTTTGATTTGTTGCTACAGGTCTTGGGTGAAGGTCGTTTGACCGATACGGCAGGCCGTCGAGCCGACTTCAGAAGCTCCGTCATCATTATGACAAGCAATCTGGGTGTAGACTCCTTCCGAGCGATTGGAACAGGTTTCAGCGGTGTTTCGAAAGATGATTATCGAGATCATTTTGAACGCGAGGTTCGGCGTTATGTTCGTCCGGAGCTGTTAGGAAGATTGGATCGAATCGTTCCGTTCCGAACTCTGTCCCGTGAGGATGTCTGCTCCATTGCGAAACGGGAGATCGAGAAGGTCTGGCGACGACCGGGAGTCATGTATGGGAAGTGGAATATTCGCGTTCCAGAAGACGTATTGCATTGGATTGCCGAACGTGGATATCAACCACAGTATGGGGCACGGCCTCTCCGTCGAGCGATTGAAGAGCATGTCGTCGTTCCCGTTTCTAAGTTTTTAATGGATAGCAAGCCAGCATCACAGTCGTCGCAAGAGCAGCGATTGCTCGAACTTGAACTCGGCGACGATGCGATTCAAATTGTCGAGTCCAAAGCTGTCGATGCGCGGCTGAATAACAATTCGGAAGTGGCTGATTCGGGTCGCGTTCTGGCACCTGAAGTTGATACTTGGCGACAGCTTCGGTTCAAAGCTCTGCTCGTAGTCAACGGCTCCGATGTGCGGAGTACCATCGGCGATCTAGATCGGTTGGATAGCCAACTTCAGAGTTTTGATAGGAAGATTTTGAAGACAGCAGATGAGGCGAGGAAGTCGGCTTTGATCAGTGTTCAAGGGACTCTTTTGGCAAGACGTAAATTGCTGCATGATCGTCTGGAGTTGGTGCAAAACAAGGTGCAGCATATCTTGAAGATCTATCCCGTGATCTTGAAATCTTTTCTGTGTGGCGAGCCGCGCCAGGTCGAGGCAGATCCTGGGCTACTGGAAGTCGAATTGCGGAATGCGATGCTCGATCTGGATATTGAGAAAGACTCCGCCAGCCAGTGGTCGATTTTTTATTGGGGGGCTCCCATCTCAGAATTCCGCTTTCTCATTGAAAGTCACGCGCAGCGTTTTCGAGCCAAGCAAGTTTTTTGGTTGCTGTACGATTTCAAAAAATTTGAAAAGCTCAAACGAGAAAACAAGATTCCCAACGGTTACAAAGAAGCCGACATTCGCCAGTGGAAGGATGCTGAACTGATTGCAGGACGAAATACGAAAGCACTCGGAGAAGTTTCACTGGAACACGCGATGGGGTTAGCTTTCGAAGCTCTACCTACACGTCAGAACGGTAAGTTTGTTGAAGAAGAAATGGGAGTGCATTTTCTACGGAAGAAGGATGGAGAAAGCGTACATAAATTCAAGATGAAGGTACAAGTATTTCCTGGTGCGCTGGGCGACGTGCAATTGCCGAGCGGATTTCGAGAGATTCAATTTCCGTCGGAACTGGACCCAATAAGACAATATTTGCCGCTGGATGGGATCGTAAACCATGTCCCGTCGAAGTTATCGGTTCCGATCGGATATGGGACCTTAGCCGCTGCCGTACAGAAGTTAATGGAACGAATACAAGAAGAGGCTGTTTGGAATCGCGTGGGCTTTAAGCCTCTCCCTGCAGCAAGTAACACAACTACCAAGCTTTTTTAGTTCCCTTGCAACGAGACGAATCCTCATGATGCGCATTACGACCGCTTGCTTGGTCGTCCGGCAAGCGACACCAATCGGGCAAGTTTACAATTGCACGGCCTTGGCAGATACCTATCTGACCGCGAGCGACGTCCTATTGTCGACGGCCATTCGAACTTTGAAAAAAGAAGCTAAGGAACGTTTGGAGATCGTCACGCGAAATCGTGATCAGCCAACACTGAATCGCTGGATATACGATCCAGAGTGGCAATTCAAAACGGTTGATCTATTCGTAACGTTACCCGACCGGACCGTAAAAGCCCGGTTACCATTTGTTGTTCAGCCTCTGGGCGGAAAGCTCTTAGCCCAATCGCCTATGACGCCAGGAATGAACTTGGTGTTGGAGCAGTTAGAACAATTACATGCAGTGGCCATGGAGATGTTGCCTAAGTGGATCTTGGCTCAAAAGGATTGGCGTGAATCCGATTGGACACATCTTCTCATCCCGCGAGACCACTGGATCGAGTTCTTCGAAGTTGAATTTGTTCCTGGGTCACCGGGCGAAAGCAGCCTAAAGAACTTGTTCAAGCTCTTCGCCAGACAAGCCAAGATGACTGGCTCGCAGCATTTGCAATCGATTGGTCGATGTCTTGATGATGATCTACAGGATCAAGTTACATTGCATGGTCGGCTTTATGAAGTCGAACAAATAGAAACCTTGCTTGCGTCACGCAAATGTCAAAGTGTGGCATTAATCGGCAATCCAGGCGTTGGCAAAACGGCTGTGATTCGAGAAATCGTCCGTAGGCGTGTAGCGGGGCGAAGTAAAGAAGAGAACAAACGTAAGAAGGGCGAACGACTTTGGGCTATCAACTCACAGCGAATCGTTAGCGGGATGATGTATCTCGGACAATGGGAAGAACGCTGGCTGGGGATTTTGAGAGAAGTACATCGAAAGAATCATATTCTGTTCATCGAAGATCCGCTGGGGTTGTTAACGGCCGGCAAGACGCGTGATAGCAAGCTCAATGCGGCTGATGTGCTTACCGCATTTGCAGCAGTACATCCGATTCGAATGATCACCGAAATGACACCGCAGGCGCTAGGAATTCTCAAGGTTCGCAAACGTGATTTGGCGGATATGTTCTTGTCTTTTCCCATTGAGCCGTTAAAGAGTGATCAGACATTGGATCTGGTCATGAGGAGAACTGGCGATATTGAAGTTCAGCGTCGAAAGTTTTTTCATCCGGGTACCCTGCCTCTCATGATTTCTTCCGCTGATCGATATTTCCGCAGCGAAGCATTTCCCGGAAAAGTGGTCAAGATCATGGACGATCTGTGCCGTGCAAAAGATCAAGGCATTTCAGGTCCGCAAGTCATTGCCAGTATTCAAAAAAGAACGGGTCTGAAGTTAGATCGACAATCGCGTGGTACTCGCGATCTAGAACGCGATCTTAAGTCGCGCGTGGTCGGACAAGAAGAGGCTCTTGATAAGTTATTGCGGTTTATGGTTCGAGCGAATGCGGGGCTGCAACCGGAAGATCGACCATTAGGTGTGTTTCTCTGTTTGGGGCCGACAGGCGTTGGCAAAACGGAAACAGCTAAAGCGGTATCCGAGGTAATGTTCGATGGCGAGCATCACTTGATTCGCTTTGATATGAATGAAATCAATTCGCCTTTGGCAGCCGAGCAATTAATTGGCAACTTTGAACAGCCCGATGGAAAATTAACAAGTGCCGTAAGACGGCAACCTTTCGCTGTTTTGTTATTTGATGAAATCGAGAAAGCACATCCTGATGTATTTGATTATCTTCTGCAAGTGATTGGTGAAGGACGCCTCACCGATGCGGTCGGTCGGACGATTGATTTTCGCGATACCATGATCTTGCTGACGAGTAACATTGGAGCAAAAGAAGCGACCAAGTCGATCGGATTCGATGCCAGCGACGCGAGGGCAGGGGACCATTATCGTCGTGCGGCTGCGGCATTCTTCCGACCTGAATTTATAAATCGTCTCGACGATATTCTCGTTTTTCGACATCTTTCTCGTGAAGATATTGCGAAAATCGCGCATATGCAGCTGAGCAAAATGGTCGAACGTGAGGGGATGTTGCGACGCAATATCTTTTTGAATGTCGCAAGTGATGCCATGAATTGGCTCATCGAGCGCGGCTATGATCCGCAACTTGGCGCGCGTGTCCTCAAACGAGAATTGGAAAAATATGTTGCGCAACCTTTAGCGGATTCATTGGCTGAGGAATCCTCACAGTCGCGTTGTTTTCTGCACATTCAACGCGACGGAGATAAGCTCAAAACCGTTCCCGTTTCTTTACCCATGAAGCGAAAGAAAGTTTTTGTACTACCGACAGTGGAAGAGACGCTTTCGCAGTCCAGGGTTCTGCTCGACACGATGGAAGAGCAATGCAAAGCCATTAAAGATAGCTGCAATTTCGAACAAGAACTTTCGAAAGATGCGATTCAGTATTACGCTCTGCGCGAACAGTTGGTTCTCTGCAGCGACGTGCGAAAGATGCTTGATCAGGCGAATTCGAAAAGAGGACGCGGAAGAATCAATCCGGTGGGTAACTCAATTCGGCCTTTGAAGTCTATCGTCCAGAGGAAGCCATGGATTGGCCTCGACAAGCAATACAAAGATGATGCGCATTCGATGGACGATATTCGAGACGCCATTGAAGAAGACTCGGATCTGCCCTCGGCTATTCAGGTTGAGGATCTGCAATGGATTTTGCATGCCGAAATCGAGTTTGCCAAGGTAATGCTCGAATCGTTCCATGACGACGATGAAGTGTTATTGTTTCTGCGACGCCTAACCTCGAAACAATTTCGGAGCTATGCAGCACAGAATTTGTGCATTGAGCTGTTTGGAAGGCTATCCAGTGCGGCGAAAGATGGGGTCGGATTCGAAATTGATTTCTCGCGTGTGATTCATGGCATTTGTTTTGGATCAGATGAAGCAGAAGAAGGTCGAATAGCCAGCGTGGCCGAAACGATGGAGACTAGAAAGAAACTCGTTGCCAATACAGAGTGTTGGGGAGCTGTCGTTCGAGGTCTGGGTGCGCCCACTCTGGCTCGCGTCTTCGAAGGGCTGTTTGCAACGGATGAAGGTCGTCATTTGTTGCGAGTTGGCGCGGTTAAGTTGAATAAAAACGAGGCTGTACGAAGCTCGAACTGCGATGACGAATTGGAAAAGGTGATGCAAGCTCCCGATGCGATTTATGAGAAATTCGAACAGGATGGTTTTGCCGAACTGCGTGGCGTTGCACGTTGGCCTTCCGTTCAGGGGGAGATGGAGTTAACCAATAGCGATGGGCTTTTATTGAAGCCGCGCTGTTCATTGCCGTTAGGTATGGAAAATCCGCAAATGGATAACAGTTACCGTCGTGTTGCTCTCGATTGGTTGCTTGTTGAGCGTTGTGGTGTGGAGGAAACAGAATGAGTGTCGGTCAATTAGCCTTGCTCAGTTATTCCTCGAATGGAATTTATACGGCTCAATGGTTGTATAAGCCGCAGCTTCAAACTTTGGGGCCGACACCCGCCATCGCGCGGAAACGGCTCGCCAAGTTGATTTCCGAAAAGGAAATAGACGTCGGCTCCACGATTTTCCGCAACTGGACAGACGGCGTCGTATTCAGCAAGATCTTTACCGTGCAACCCTGTCGCGAAGTTGATGGGCGACGTGTGCTGGTAGGTAATCCTGTAGCTATTCCTTTGCGTTATGTTCGCGTCGAACATGCTAATGGTCAAAAGAGCTGTTATCTGCCCGAGCTGAATGTGTGGACAGAATGGTCGACACCTGGGGATTCGCCACCACCTGAATTGGAAATGGCTGTGCGGCATCGCGCCTCCAACGTGACGCCAGAGAAATTGCAACGCTGGTGGCCGCCGTTGTTTAGTGAAGTGGTAAAGGTAACCGTCAAAACCAAGGAACGCGGCACGGCACAACTCGAACCACGACATGAATTTTTGGAAGAAATTGCAGAGCCGATCAAGAAAAAATTAGTCCCTTTTTTGCCACCCGATGTACGGGCAACTTTGCCCACGCGTGAACTCCGAGAGTTTATGGCTACTGGCGGAGGTATTGTCGTGGGAGAGCCGGGCTGTGGGAAGTCGAGCCTCATTGCTTCTGTGGCCGTCGAGATAGAGGCGGATCGTCGAGCGGCTCGGAAAAAGGTTCATGAATTGCAACGCGGGCGGCTCTACCCCAAGTTTTGGCGAACCAGCATTCATCGACTGATTTCGGGGATGATGTATCTGGGCCAGTGGCAAGAACGCGTTGAGCGTTTTATTCAAGCGCTGGCAAATATTGAAGGCTTTTTAGTCTTGGATAATTTGCGAGATCTTGTGCGGTATGGTGGCACTTCACCCCGCGATTCGATTGCCGCTTTCATCACTCCTTTTATTCGAAGTGGACAGCTTAATGTGGTGGTAGAAAGCAGTCCAAGCGAATTGGACGCTGTTCAGCAATTGGTTCCCGGTCTAGTGGAAGCTCTCCCCATTTTTCGTATGCCAGAGTGGCCTGCAACTTCGGAGCGATTGTTGCTCCAAAGGCTCGTGGAACATCGTTTGCGCGAAACAAAACTTAGCGTTCAGGCTGAAGTTCCTGCCACGATCCAGCGTCTCTGTCGGCAGTTTCAGTCCGCGACATCGCCTCCTTCCGCGACGGTGCGTTTTACGGAAAAGTTAGTAGATCAATTTCGAAAGACGCATGTTGAGACCGAGTTAAGTGCTGACGAAACGGTGACGCAGTTTTCAAGGCTCTACGGTTTACCGGAAGTTCTGTTGCGCGACGAGTTGCCGTTGAATCGTACCGAAATTGTTGCTGGCTTGATGCGCGAAGTGATCGGACAGCCGCGCGCTTGCGAGACAGCCGCCAGTGTCTTTAGTCGTATTAAGACTTCGCTGAATGATCCTGGGCGACCATTTGCCAATATGTTCTTTTGCGGACCAACTGGGGTCGGAAAAACACAACTGGCCAAAGCGCTCGCGAAAGCACTCTTTGGATACCAGCAGGAAAAAACTCCACTGGTTCGAGTGGATATGAGCGAATATTCCTATCCTGGTGCCGGAAGTATGTTCATGCAGAACTCGAAGGGAGAGCCTGCGAGTTGGTTGCAGCAGATACGCAATCGGCCGTTGTCTGTATTGTTGTTGGATGAAATCGAGAAAGCTTCGCCTGATGTGTTTGATGTGCTGTTGAGTCTTTTGGATGAAGGGCGTTTGACGGATCGTTTCGGGTTAACGACAAGTTTTCGTTCATGTGTGGTTATCATGACGAGCAATATTGGAGTACGACGAGGGGGCTCGTTGGGATTTGGAGATCTGATGGATGTCGATTACGCAGCTGAAGTCAAGCGATCCTTTCGACCGGAGTTTTTCAATCGCCTAGATCACGTTATTCCATTTGCGCCGCTTAGCTATGAAGTGATTGCGTCAATTGCCGCCAAGGAGTTAGCAGAGCTCAGTGATCGCGAGGGACTACAACGACGCAATATTCGTTTGGATTGGACTGATCGGGTATTGGAAAAGATTGCTCGCGTAGGTTTTCATCCAGAGTTGGGAGCCCGACCGCTGCAAAAAGCGATCGAGCTTGCTGTGGTTGCTCCACTTTCCCGCTGGCTGATCGATCACCCATCGGCAGCAAATTGCCGCGTGGTTCTCGACATGGAAGATGAGCAGATGGTCATCGTGATGGAATAGGGCGTGTGAAGCGAATGCTCTCTTGTTGAGAGTTTCAAACGTTAATCGCATTTGTTTATTGACGCGGTTTATTGGCCAATGTTCGTATTCACGCAATACACCGTGCGTTTGACGTATCGCGGTTTAGGCGTGACGTTGTGCAACATCGGCAGTGGATTATTGTGTCACGCCGCGCGGATTAACAGCATCCGATATCGATGCGTCAACTCCATGGTGTGTTACGCGATTTGGCTGTTCGGCCTTGGATGGTACAACAGGAAATATAGCCAGCACAGGCGGTGTGTGGCGACACGAAGGAATCGCTCCACACACCCTACCCACTACATTCGCGCAACACATGCCTAGAGTTGGAGCATGGCTTGATATTGTTGGAAACGTTGATCGAGATGGGACCGATCGATTTCCTTCATGCGATCCAAACTGAAATCTTCCACGTTGTAGCTGGCAACAAGAGTGCCGTAGGCGAGTGCGCGACGAAGTGTTAGGGGATCGGTATTTCCTGCCGCAGCTAGGTATCCCATCATGCCGCCAGCAAAACTATCGCCAGCACCGGTTGGATCGACCACTCGAGAGGTTGGGAACGCGGGGAGAACGGAGATGCCGTCGGGTTCGAAGAAGATAGCGCCATGTTCGCCCTTCTTCACAACCACATACTTGGGACCTAAGCGTTGAATCGCGCGACCAGCAGTGATCAAGTTCTCTTCCTCGGTCAACAACTTGGCTTCACTATCGTTGAGAACGAGTCCATCGATTTTGGAGAAAAGTTCCAAGAGTGGTGCATGTTGGGTACGGATCCAGAGATCCATGGTGTCGGCAAATACGATTTTGGGGTTCTTGGTTTGGCTGAGCACTTTCATTTGAACGGTTGGTGCTGCGTTTGCCAAAAAGACGAATGGGGTGTCGATAAATGGTTGCGGGAGTACAGGATCGAATTCGCCGAAGACGTTTAAGTCTACTTCTAAAGTTTCTCGATCATTCATGTTTGGCATATAGCGACCTTTCCAGAAAAAGGTCTTTCCGCCTGGCTTTACCTGCAAGCCACTGGTATCAATGTTGCGTGACTTGAGCATTTGAGTTGCTTCTTGAGGCCAGTCTTCGCCAACTACCCCTACCAAGCGAACAGGCGTAAAGAAGCTCGCGGCATACGAGAAATAGACAGCGGATCCCCCGAGCACTCGCTCGCGTTCAGCGGTTGGGGTATGGATGGAATCAAACGCTACGGAGCCAACAACAAGCAAAGACATGGCGATCTGGTTTCGATTCAAAAAGGATTGGTTAAAATGCTCAAATTCGTTAGCTCCAAAGATTAATCGAAATGGGGGAGTTGAAACAGCCATGATGGATGAATTTCGGCCTCCGTGGTGGCTGCGAAATCGACATTTGCAGACTTTTCTGGGGGCTCGCGGAGATGAGGAACGAGTCAGCGCGGGGACTCTTGTTCACCGTGTGCCAACCGCAGATGGAGAAGCCTTGGCTCTTCACGAAGACGCCCCTGAGACGCCGTCAGCGACTTCAGATTCACCGGCTGTCCTGTTGATTCATGGTTTAGCTGGTAGCCATCGGAGCGGTTATGTTGTCCGAATTGGGCAAGGTTTGGTGCGGGCGGGGTGGCGCGTTTTTCGAATGGATATGCGCGGGTGTGGAGCAGGGGAGTCGTGGGCGCATAAGCCGCCGCATGCTGGTCTTACCCAAGATGTCCATGCGGCGTTGTGTTTTATCAACGCGCATTACAAGCAGCACAGGTTAGCCTTGGTGGGGTTCTCTTTGGGAGGCAACTTAGTCCTCAAGTTCTTGGGCGAGTTGGGACGCGGTGACTACTCGTCAACATCCGGTTCCATTGAATTGTGTTACGCGATTTCTGTTAGCCCACCCATCGATTTGTCACTGGCTGCAGACATGATGGAGCAAGGAACGGGGCGAATTTATACCGCTTATTTCATGAAGATGTTGCAGCGACAGCTGCGCACCAAATTGGAGCTGTGGGAGCACTGGCGGGCACAAGCGGCGCGAGTTGGCGAACATCGTGTTTTGAAGACTATTCGTGAATTTGATGACGCCTATACCGCACCTCTGGCAGGCTTCGCGTCTGCGGCCGATTATTATCAACGCTCCAGCAGCAAATCGCTTTTGGATTTCATTAACGTTCCTTGTGATCTCTTGGTAGCGAAAGATGATCCCATTGTTCCTTTCGCTAGTTATCAAGGTTTGTCACCTGAGGGTGCTTGGTTGAAAAACGCACCGGGCCAAATGTTTGCCATGAATCATGGCGGTCATTTGGGGTTTATTGATCGACGGGACCGCGACGCTCGCCAGGCCCATAATGAGTTGATGATGGCCAATGTCATTCCGCATCGTCGCTGGATGGATCGGTGGATTTGTCAGCGCTTGATAAAGGTCGTGCAACACAAAACTTGAGCTCCATCACCAAATCCGAGAGAGGTATCGATCAGTGGTGGTGTCGTTCAGCGATACAGGATGGTTGGCAGGATAGGCGCTAAACGATCAGGACTAGCCAAGCTGGAATACTTCTGTCAACGTTAAAGCAGTCGGCGGGGTGTGCGACTGAATCGCAAATAGGATCGTGGGTTCGGATAGAAATGCCCACTGACACAAAAAAGCAGAAAGCAGGAAAGCCGTTCCATGAAGATCTATACCAAGACAGGTGATGCGGGGATGACAGGCTTGTTTGCTGGGCCACGCGTCAGCAAGGCAGATCCTCGAATTTGTGCGTACGGTACCGTTGACGAACTGAATGCGGTCCTGGGAACGTTGCGGGCTTCGGGTGTTCCAGACGACCTGAATCCTATTTTGGAGAAAATTCAGGTGGATTTGTTCAGTATTGGGGCGGAATTATCCACACCCGATCCCGATGCCAATGGGGTTCGATTTTTGGGGAAAATCGATATCGAAAAGCTCGAAAAATGGATTGACCAGCTGGAAGAATCGCTACCACCATTAAAACAATTTATATTGCCAGGGGGGAGTGTGGCTGCAGCGATGCTGCATTTGGGGCGGACGGTCTGCCGACGAGCGGAGCGCGAAGTGGTGTCTTTGGCATCCCATGAAGGAGTTGCCGATTGTTCCACTGTAATCGTGTACCTAAACCGGCTTAGTGACCTATTATTTGTTATGGCACGTCGCGCCAACCAGCTGGTTGGGGAGAGTGACGTTCCTTGGCATCGCCCCACCACATAGGGCTATGTTGCGGCCACAAGATAAGGTAAATTTGAAGTACCGTTAGCGGAGAGAAAAACGGTACGCGGCGAAAAAAGAAGGATGTATTCCTTGGCCCCTCTGCATCGGAAGTAATCTCTACGACTTGCCCACCCTTAGGCACTGGGGAGCAAGCAAGAGTCGATTTCAGACCGAACTGAAGTCGAGAACCTTGGCAACGTGGAATTGCTTCTGAAGGGTGAAAAGCGTATTCTCTGCACATCTCTCCGAGGGAAAACCAATATGAAAAAAATTGAAGCAATCGTTCGGCACTTCAAACTAGAAGATGTAAAGAATGCGCTCACTGAACGCGGCATTCACGGCATGACTGTCAGTGAAGTTCGCGGCTATGGGCGTCAAAAAGGTCACACCGAGATTTATCGCGGCACTGAGTATGCAGTCGATTTCGTTCCCAAAGTGAAAATTGAAGTCGTTTGCACCGATGCCAATGAGCAGACGGTAATCGATACCATTTTGCAAACAGCCCAAACGGGACAAATTGGCGACGGCAAGATCTTCGTCACCAACTTGGAAAACTCGGTTCGTATCCGTACTGGCGAAACGGGTGAGGAAGCCATCTAACGTCTAGGGATAGCGCTTACCTCCTCTCTCATTCGGAAGCGATTATTCCATGCAAAGTCGTCCATCGCTGCCAGCCGTCGTTCTCGATGCGCGGCAGAAGCTAAGTGAAGGCCGCGTCAAGTTGCGAGCGCAACATGACGCTGGCTCGCCTGGCATTCAAGTGTGCACTCGTCTGACAGATCTTGTTGACGGTATAGTGTCGGGCATCTTCACACACTCCCTTGAAGAGTTAAAGCTGGGGGGAAGTGTTGATGAGATTGCGTTGATTCCACATGGTGGATATGGGCGTCGCGATTTATCACCGTACTCTGACCTCGACTTGATGCTCTTGCATGCGCCGAGTCAGTCGCAAGCGGTTGTTCCATTGGCACGCATGCTATCGCAATATCTGGTCGATGCGGGATTCACGCTTGGTTTCTCGGTGCGCACACCCGCGCAAGCTTGCAGTCTTGCCTGGAAGGACGCTCAGATCTTTACTTCGCTGGCCGAGAGCCGATTTCTGATCGGCGGCCACGAGCTGTTTATGCGATTCTTTGAAGGCTTTCGCACTGGCACTTTAAGACGCTGTTTCAAATTGATCGACTCGGTCGAACAAGCTAGACGTGATGAGCAGCAAAAATTCGGCGAGACCGTTTTCTTATTGCAGCCAAACATTAAGCGCTCGCGCGGAGGTCTGCGCGATATTCATTTGTTGCGTTGGGTTGCCTTTGCTCGGCATGGTATCAGCGATCCCGAGCAACTCAAAGAAATGGGCTTATTGTCGAATGAAGATGCACGAGTGATTCGCAATGGTTATCACTTTTACTTGAGAGTGCGAAACCAACTTCATTTCGAGACGGGCAAGTCACAAGATCAACTTGATCGAAATTGGCAATTGAAGCTGGCGCCTTGGTATGGTTGCAAAGGGGAAGAAGGTGTTCTGCCCGTCGAGCAATTCATGCAAGAGTACTTTCGTCATAGCAGCGAGATCTATTATACGACAACGCATTTTGTATCGAACTCACGGGTGCGATCGTCGATGGTTAAATGGATTGGAAAAGCGATTGGTATTCCGATCGCCAAAGACTATCGCTTAGGGCCCCGTTACATTTGGGCTACCAAAGAGGGTATTAAGCATTTGCAAGAACCCTCGGCCGTTCTCGAGTTGATGGATCTCGCAAATCGCTATCGTCGGCCTATCGAACACGAGACGTGGCGGGCTATTCGTTCCGCGATGATTGGCCGCCCGCAAAGTGAGTTGGGCGAAGAATCTATTCAGCGTTTTAAGTCGCTGTTATCTCGTCCTGGCCGCTTAGGAAAATTGCTGCGTCGTCTCCATGAATTGCGTGTGCTCGAACAGCTTGTTCCCGGGTTTCGGCACGCACGCTGTTTGCTTCAATTCAATGAGTATCACAAATACACGGTTGATGCACATTGCATCCGTGCCGTCGAGTGCGCAACGGAGTTTGAACGCAGCGAACATTTGGTTGGCAAGATCTACCAAAAGATCAAACGCAAAGATCTGTTGCACCTGGCGCTTTTGTTACACGATTTAGGCAAGGGCTTTCCCGAAGATCACAGCGAAGTCGGAAAAGTGATCGCGGAAGAGACCGCCCATCGGCTCAACTTGGAAGATAGTGAGCGCGAAATGGTAGCCTTTTTGGTGCACAAGCATCTGATCATGACGCACACCGCGTTTCGTTATGACTTGAGCAGTCAGGACACCATTGTTCGTTTTGCAGCGGAGGTTGGATCGAGTGAAGCTTTGCAGATGTTGTTTGTTTTGACATGTGCGGATCTCGCATCCGTGGGGCCTGAAGTTCTGAACCAATGGAAGTTGGATCTAATCACGCAACTCTACCAGCAAACCGAATCGCAGTTCCAAGATGAAAAGACGGATGACCGTTTTCAAAATGCTTTGAAAGATCGACGGACGCAGGTGATGGCACTGGTGCCACCTCAAAGCGATCAAGAGTGGTGGACGGAGAATGTCGCTGCATTGCCCGTCTCGTATTTGTTGCGAAACCCTCCCTCGCATATCGCGCACGAATTGAATCACCTGCGTGAATTGGAAGAACAACCCGCTTTGGCGTGGGCTCGTTACGTTCCTCAACAAGATGCCACGGAATACTCGGTAGCTGTAAAGCAAGGGTCTAAAACGCTGGGAGTGTTTTATCGGATCACGGGTGTACTTTCGGGGATGGGATTACAAATTCTGGAAGCCGAAATTCACACGCAACCTGGCGATATTGCATGGGACCGCTTCTTTGTTCAAGACCCGGACTTCCAAGGTGCTCCACCCGAACATCGCTTGGAGGAAGTGTGTCGAAAACTAGAGAAGACCTTTGATCCCAAAGCCCCGGCAACTCCCGTTTTTCGAAAAGTATGGAAACCTGTCGGGAAAGATGCCACTGCGAAGGTTAATGTCCAACCTACTCAAGTGCGATTCGATAACAATACGTCGGATGGTTACACGGTTATCACCGTTTTCGCATACGACCGTTTAGGGTTGCTCTACGATATTGCCGGCGTTCTCTTGCAGATGGAACTGGTTTTGCATTTCGCAAAAATCAGTACGCATCTCGACCAAGTTGTGGACGTCTTCTACGTGACCGAAACCAATGGCTCGAAAGTCACCGAGCAAACTCGACTCTATACGATACGACAACGGTTGCTCAAAGCAGTTTGTTGAGTATGTTTCGTAGGTGACTTGTTGAACGCGACGTATGATGCGCGTGCCATTCGCCGGTGAGGTTTGCCCACGGTGTGTTGCGCAAGTCAAATTTCACAAGAGATTCAATTGGTTCAGGGTTTGATATTCGTTAAGAGGCATAGTCGCGCGTGCTTGACTTGCTGCACACACCCTACATTGCCTACACTGCATTGATTCGGATCATTTTGCCAAACTGTTATGACGCGCAGGGAGGCTTGAAGAAAAAAGAAAATTGACGAATCAAAAAGTTGCCACTTTCATTTCTGGTGTCATGATTGTGGTAAGCGAGCAACGGGAACTCCCGCCGCAACACCGGCCTTGCGGTAAAAGTGGTTAAGTTACCACGTTCATAGGGGTACGCTTCCCGCTCGCTTCGCTTTCTTGCAGTTGACATGGATTGTAATTCGGATTGTGCGATTCAGGAGGGATCGAACGATGAAGCTAACATCCGCATTTATGCTAGGATGTCTCTTTTGTTGCGCGTCTACCATTTTTGCCGATGGTCCTGGAACTCGCGCTTCCAATACCCACTCCCCTGTACATGTAGCTCAGGTTCCATCACCTGATCCAGCTGTGTCGGCTCCCATCGACGCTCAGGCTGAAATCGAAAGTATGGTTCCCAGCGTTCAAGCTGTGCCTGGAGTTGGCGATTTGAGCTGCGCCTCAGCTCAAGTAGTCTTTGGCCACAACCGTTGCCCAAGACCTACCATGAACCAATATACGAGTCCGCCATTTAGCTACCAAATTTGGGCCACTTACCCAGCTCAACGAGCTCGTGAAGAAATGGCCCGAGATCAACTTTTGTTTTCACCCTGCCCAGGCGGTATGTGCTGCCGTCGACCATTGTCGGGTGCATGTGCTAACGCTCATTGCATCAATGGTTTAGGATGTGGCACCAACGGCTGTGCAACTGGAGCATGCGGCAATACCGGTTACGGTATGGCGGGTTGCGCAACAGGTGCATGCGGTTCTGGTTTGGGTGTGCTTCGAGGAAAG
>JAFLCP010000016.1:0-45950 GCA_017303505.1 Planctomycetota bacterium
AATCACTGAATCACTGAATCACTGAATCACTGAATCACTGAATCACTGAATCACTGAATCACTGAATCACTGAATCACTGAATCACTGAATCACTGAATCACTGAATCACTGAATCACTGAATCACTTCCCCTATCACCTTCCCATGCACATCGGTTAGTCGGAAATCGCGGCCACCGTATCGGTAAGTCAACGCTTCGTGATTGATGCCCATTTGGTGCAGGACCGTGGCCCACATATCGTAGATCGTACACTTTTTCTCAACAGCGTAGTAACCTAAGTCATCCGTAGCGCCGTAAACCGTACCGCCGCGCACTCCGCCACCCGCCATCCACACCGAAAAACCATAGGGGTTATGGTCGCGTCCATCGCTTCCTTGTGAAAAAGGTGTTCGGCCAAATTCACCGGCCCAGACGATGAGCGTTTCATTTAGCAAGCCGCGACTACGAAGATCTTCGATCAACGCAGCAATCGGTTGATCGACTTGAAACCCCATCGCGCCATGACCGTTCTTTAAGTCACCATGTTGATCCCAGGGATTTGCTGCTCCACCGGCACCGATGTTTTTTGTCAAACAACTCAGTTCGATAAACCGCACGCCCCGTTCGATCAATTTACGGGCAACGAGACATTGTCGAGCATACGCGGCTTTCTCTTTGTCGGGCGAATCGATGCCATACAAACTTTGAGTTGCCGCGCTCTCATCGGAGATATCGCAAAGATCGGGAACCACGCTTTGCATACGGAACGCCGTTTCAAAATTCTCGATGGCCGCATCAACTTGCTGGTCATTCCCCGTCGCTTCTAAAAAGTTCTTATCTAAGCTTTTCATCAGCCCCAAGCGTCTGCGTTGAATCGTATCCAGATCCGCAGGTTTGATATTGCGAATCGGTTCAGCTCGATCAACTTGAATGATCGAGCCTTGATTTTGAGCTGGCAAGAAACCATTGCTAAATAAGCTCACGCCACCGTGCGGTGGAACAGCTGAGCCACTTTGCAAAACGATATAACCCGGCAGATCTTGGTCTTCGGTTCCCAGACCATAACTTGCCCAGGCACCAGCGCTCGGGTAGCCCATGACGGGGAACCCCGTATGCACGAAGAAGTTGCCTTGTGCATGTTCGTTCACAGGCGAAGTCATCGAACGAATGACGGCCAATTCATCGATCACTCGCGCGATGTTCGGAAACATACTGCTTACTGAAATCCCGCTTTCGCCCGAAGGCGCGAACTTGAAGGGACTCGCCATGATGCTTCCGTTGTTATTGAACTGCGTTCGTTCAACTGGAAAGGGCATCGGCTTACCATGGTCTTTTTCCAGTCGCGGTTTGGGATCAAACGAGTCAACATGCGATACGCCACCCGACATGAAACAAAACACCACATGTTTCGCTTTGGCCGGATGATGAAGTTTCTTGAGCGCCGCGTTGGCAGGTAGATCATCGGCTTTGGCGTTTTGCTGCGCTAGTATTCCAGACAGAGCGACCGCCCCAAACCCGGTAGAACAACGCTGCAACCATGCGCGGCGGGAAACGCATGAACGAAGATTCAAGCTATCGATGATTTGCGATCGTGACACGCTAAAGTTCCTTCGTTCACTCTATTGAATAAAAATGAATTCTTTCAAACTAAACAAGGCCCGCGCCAGTTCGCCCCACTGACTTTGCGGCGTTACCTCTCGAGCGACCTCTTCAAACTGCACTAAGTCGGCTCGGACCATGTCCAATTCTTGTTGCCAAGTTGCCACTTGTTGTCGCTCGGACTCGCTGAGTGTCACCAAAACATTCTCAAGCGTCACTGCGACTGGAAATCCGCGGTAACTTGCTTCAACTTCCTCGGCACTTAAGGCACGATCATAAAGTTGAGCTCGATAGATTTTGCCGCTCAAGAGTCGATTTCCTTGTGCGGGCAAATGTCGAATCCCTAAGCCAACGACGGTTTCTCCCGACTTGAATAGCATTGGTCCATTGGATTGATATTCGCTTCCATACGGCTTGCCGTTACGATAACCAACAATCCGTCCATCCGGATGATAGGATAGAGCAACATGCACGATTCCGCGTTCTGCGTCGGTTTCTTCATATCCTCCAAGTGCTTTCGTGCGTTCAAAGCCATTGCTCCCCGGCAACCAATGCTGCCGTTGCTGTTCGCCAAAAACAATCGCATCAAAAACAACGCCATCTGGAGTCTGTACAGAAAGCACTCCACCTCCTTGTTGATCCAAACGATCCAGTTGAACCCAAGTCTCTAAGGTCTTAGCCTTAAGATCGTGCTTTAGCGGTCCAGTGGTAGCATAGCCCTGCGGGCCAACTACCAAATGATCGGCCTCAAGCCGCGCGCCATCATGCAATGTCAATGCAAGTCCGCCAACACTATCAGTTAGAGTTCCTTTGAAATCCCAACGACTGATTGGAGCCAATAGCGTCGACTTGGTTGCCGGATCGCCAGCCGCAGCTTGCATCTTTTCCAGCATTCGCTCACGAGCTGGATCGATAACTTTGGCGATGGAAGATTGCAATTCAGCCAAACGTGCGTTCTTTGCTTCGAGCAGTCCTAACAATTTCTGTTGCTCGATCTCCGTATCGTGGAGGAACTGTTCCAAAGCAGCAACTTCTTCTTCTCGTGGCATGCGACCAGTAACACTTTGGAACATCGCTCGAATGCGGTCCGCGCCCGAAGCATAACTGGATTCAGCTAGCACGCGAGTGGCCCAGGCATTGGCCCATTGTGTCACGGCACGATCATTCATAAATGCCAGGGATTGAGCGGGAACATTCGTGACATCTCTGCGCCCCGTACAAGAAAATGGTTCAGGAAAATCAAAGGCTCTCAAGAACGGATCCAGGGCGTTGCGCTGAACACGCATATAGACCGATCGTCTCGGGTTATTTCCATCGATTGGTGGACCATACAGCTCATCTTTCAGCAAACCACTAACCAACAGTAACGAGTCACGAATAGCTTCAGCTTCGATACGTCGCAAGTTTGCATGAGACAAATATTCGTTTTCTGGATCCTTCTGAATCGTATCATCGCTTGGTCGGGAAGAGAGTTTCCAAACTTCGGTCGACACCATCTCGCGAATCATTTCTTTGAACGATCCCTTCTTAAAATCTCGAAAATCGCTTGCCAGGTAGTCCAACAGCTCTGGATCTGAAGGGACAGATCCGAGTTTGCCAAAGTTATCAGTGGTCAACACGATGCCTCGGCCAAACAAATGGTGCCAAATTCGATTCACGATCACGCGATACGTCAACGGATTGTCGGCGCGAAGCACATCCTCCGCAAGTTGCAATCGTCCACTTTGCTCCGTTGCATAAGGTTTCGCATCGATGGCTTGCAAGAACCGACGTGGCACTTGGGCTCCCAATTGTTTGTGGTTGCCCCGAATATAAAGTTCATGATCTCGCCCTACGGTTTCATCGAGACCAGGCACGCGGGTTGGAACCTTGAGACTTTCTTCCAGACTACGATATTGCCGAATGAGATCAGCCAGCTTTTCATCTGCGGCGAGCGAATTGAACAATTGTTGCTGATCGAGTGCGGCAGATAACCAATAAGCGTCAACATCATCGCAACGTTGATCGCGCCAACGCTCAATCGTCGCGGCCAGACCTTGCCAATAAGCAGTCCACACTTCATCCATCGACTGGGGCATTTTTTCCACAGCGAAACGATAGAAGCCAGTTTGCTGAAACAAGGGCTCGGGGGGACCAGGGCGATCTGCGGGCAAGATCAAGGTTTCTGTGATCCCAAACCATGATCGATTTGCACCGTTGACTAATAGAGGTGCATCTTTACCTGTTGCCAACTCAAGATGGATATCGTCACCTTGCCAATAAGCCACATCAAACTTTTGCCAATGCCATTTAGGTCCAATTGCAGCGGTTGGAAACACAACACCATTGCGTGGATAGTCTTGAACGGCGTAGCGAGTTTGCGACGTCCCATCCCCTTGAATTCGCATCCACACCTGAAATTTATCCGTTAACCGAATATCTTCTGTGGTTAAACGTGCTGGATCTTTGCTGCTCAAGAGATGCGAATAGACACCGGCGGGATAAATGCCGGTCAACAATGCGTCCCCTTCTGGCGCGACAACAAACTCTCCAGCTGCTGTCACTTTATGGTCTAACCCCTTTCCTGCGAAATACCAATGGCTCGCCGCTTCGGGATCCGTAAACTTCCAACGCTTCACTCCAACTTCCGTTGCATATTTATCCACAGCGGTTCGATGCATTTCATGTTTATGACATTCATCTTTCCAAGCGATTTCGAATGATTCGCCGTCGCGAACTCGCCGCCAGACATTGGCAAGGGGAAACCGAACATCCATTGGGTCTTTTATCTCGCTCCACTTTTCAAGCTCGGCGGTCCCCGTCATCGAAGCGGTGCGAATATCCGCTAACCAGCGGGCCGCGATTTCAGCCCGAATGTTTTGTTTCAGTTGCTGCATGTTCAATCGGCGTTGCGGCTCGCTGCTATCAACATCGATGGCATGCCGCGCGGGACGACACGAAGCCATAACTCCAAACGTTGCGTAATAATCTTCTTGGCTGATCGGATCAAATTTGTGGTGATGGCACCGTGCGCAAGAAAGAGTTACCCCCAAAAACGCTTTGGAGAAGGTGTTGATTTGGTCGTCGATGAACCGAACTTTTTCATCGAGTGCATCCGTGGGTGAAAATCCATGAAACACCATGCGCCAATGGGCTGTGCCGATGAGCGATTCGTTGATGCCAAGATCCGTGTTGATCCTTGGCTCCGGCAGTAAATCGCCAGCGATATGTTCTCGAACCAACTGTGGATACGAAACGTCAGCATTCAATGCGCGAATAAGATAGTCGCGGTAATACCAACCATTCTCGATGCTCGGATCGCCTTCCGAACCGTGGGAGTCTGCATACCTTGTCCAATCCATCCAGTGCCTGGCCCAGCGTTCTCCAAATTCTGGCCGACTTAAAAGCTCACTAACCAGCCGATCGAATCCCTCTTTGGTCTCAACATCAGGACTCCATTTTTGAATTTCGGCAGAGGTTGGCGGTAAGCCAATCAATACAAAATATAGTCTGCGGACCAATACTGCGTTGTCAGCCCGCGCCACGGGAGTTAAACCCTTTTCCCGCATTTTGGCAAACGCAAATCGGTCAATCTCAGTCGTGGACCATCGCGAATCTGGCACATCTGGGGCAGCTGGCGAGCGGATCGGTTGAAAGGCCCATGAGTCTTTTTTACGTTGTTCTAAAACACTGTCCCAAGAACGTAGGGCTTTAATCGACTCTGGCGTCGGAGGAGCGTTGCGTGGATCGGGAGCTCCCAGCGAAATCCATTTTTCAAAATTAGCAATCTCTTGATCGCTGAGTTTCTTTCCATCCTCGGGCATTTCTAAACCGGGAACTTCATGCTTGAGTATCGCAATCAGACGGCTCTTTTCAACGCTCCCCGGCTCAATGATCGTGCCATTATCGCCCCCCTTAAGCGTTCCAGCTTTCGTGTCCAACACCAACGAACCTTCTGACAAGTCAAGCGAATTGTGGCAGCGGTAACACTGCTCGACCAAGACGGGGCGAATATTCGTTTCAAAGAACTCTATGCCCTGATCTGCCTCTTGCCCAGCGACGCGCGAACTCAAAAGCCACACGCCGTATAGCAGATAAAGTGAACAGATTAAATGGTGCGATTTCATCTTGGTTTCTCTAACACTCATGGAGACGTTGGCACAGCCTCATCGATTATCGAGGCTATCGAATGGATTGAGCGGGCAATTGATTTTGAATGCCCTCATCCAAAGGTATGGGATCGTTCTCAAGTTTTAAATCGCTCAGCATTCTTAGCAATTCGTTGTTCATGCGCATCATGCTCACTTGATGTTGTGGGCTTTGCGATAGATTGGTGGTCTCGTTCGGATCGTTTTCGAGATCGTAAAATTCGAAGAGATGCTGATCAGGTTCGCCGTTTCCATGTGGATAACGAATGAATTTCCATTTATCGGTGCGAATACCACGAACATTCGGTGTATAGGGAAATTGCTTTTCGTAGTTGTAGTAATAGAGCCAAGACTTACGCCAACCAGGATCACCACTGTTGACCAAACTCTTGAAGGAGCGACCATGAATGTTTGGAATCGGCGCAGCTTGTGTCAATTCACAAACTGTCGGAGCTATATCGAGCGTTAGAACCTGCTCTTTCACTCGCTGGCCAGGTTTTCCTAAAGCTGGGTAGCGCACCAGCAAAGGAATGCGAATACTAGGTTCATGCATCGTCCGCTTATCAACCATGCCATGTTCACCTTCGAGCAGACCATTGTCCCCCATGAAGATGATCACGGTGTTATCTAACTCGCCTCGTTCTTTGAGCAAATCGACCAATCTTCCTACGCTGTCATCCACCGATAAAATGGTTCCCCAATAGGCGCGAACCATACGTTCAAAATCGACGACCGCTTCCGGCGATGAATCAGGGAACTTCTTGCGAAAGTCGAACAACGGCCCATAGATTCCGTGCCAAGTCGTTAATCTTTGTTCGATCCACTTCGGCTTGTCAGCCAAATGAAACGCCGTGGCGGGATAAGGAATTTTTACTTGATCAAAGGTATGTTCGTACTTGGGCTCGGGAACATAAAAACTATGAGGAGCCTTCTGTCCCAACATCAACATCCACGGCTTGTCTTTCTTGCGCTGACCGATCCACTCCTCTGCCATATCAGTGACAACAGTTGTGTAATATCCAGGAATCACTTTGCGTTCTTTACCATGGAAGTTGAACTCAGTGTCGAAATATTTACCTTGTCCTTTATGCGTGACAAACCAGTCAAAGCCAGGGCGAGGCTCGTCATTATTTTCACCCATATGCCATTTGCCGATGTATGCAGTTTCGTAACCAGCTGTATGAAGTTGCTTGGGAAAACTGGCCAATTGGTTTGGATACTCGGTGAAGTTATTGGTAACGCCGTGCGCATGTGCATAGAGTCCACTCAGAATCGACGCTCGGCTTGGTGAGCATAGGCTGGTAGTGCAAAAGGCATTTTCGAACACAATACCTTCAGAGGCTAAGCGATCGATGTTGGGGGTCTTCACATGGGGATGCCCCATATAACCCAGTGCATTCCAGCGCAAATCGTCACACAGGATCAACAACACATTCGGGCCCTTCGCCCACGCCTGTGTTGCACTGCTCATAAACCACAACACAAAACAGACAGCAACGGCGAGCTCGCGCAAGCCACTCCAACTCTTACTACTTTTCTTCAACCCCATGGGCGCTTACTCTCTCATTCTTTGCAATTCGATCTCGTGTTGAATTCAAATTCTGTTACGCAATTTATGATCTTTACGATCGCAATTCGGGGATGACGTTACCAAACGGTAGGATTGGCATCGGTCGGCCAGTGTGGTCGAGAATGGACGATGTCCAGTCGATCCCTAGATGTTGATAAACGGATGCCCATAGGTCATTCGGTGTTAGCGGCCGATCTTTGGGGACCTCACCTTTCGAATTGGTCGAACCAATAACTTGGCCCGTTCTCATGCCTCCGCCAGTCACCAGCATCGACATGGCACTGGGCCAATGGTCTCGGCCTGGTTGTTTCACTTTCGTTTGCGTTCCCACCGAATATTCAATTCGTGGCGTACGACCGAATTCCCCGGTAACGACCAACATCACTCGTTTATCGAGTCCACGTCGATATAAGTCGGTTACCAAAGCGGCGACAACTTGATCATAGATGGGGAAGCGATATCGCGAGTCATTAAAAATATGGCAGTTAACCGCATGCGAATCCCAATTGTAGGTTCCATCCATCGGCAACGAATCGCCTGGCAATGTTGGATTTTCTAACACAACGGTGACGAAACTACTTCCTGCCTCGACCAACCGCATTCCCAACAGGGCACGCTGCCCCCAAGCATGGCGACCATAAAGATCACGAATATCATCCGACTCCTTGGATAGATCAAACGCCGTGCGGGCTTCTCGACTCGTAATCAACTGAATCACCTGGTTCTGAAAAGTATCGAGAGCTGCCATCTCGGCGGAGCGATCCATTTCCTTGCGAAAACGATCGAGTTGATTCAATAAAGTTTTTCGATCACTCAGACGATTCGCCAGCTCATCGCTCAAGGAAATGTTGGGAACTTGAAAGTTATCCCGACTGGGATCACCAGGTACCGAGAAGGGATGATACTTCGGACCGAGGTAGGCAGCTCCCATCGAATAAACATCAACATGGTCTCGGCCGCCATCCGTCGCCAAGATCGTGTTGGGTAGTCCCTGCACGACATGTTGCCGCGAGTGCGCAACAATAGACGGTACCGAGGGTGCATCGTTGACGAAACCTGTCGGCTCTTTCGGCTTTCGTCCTGTCAAGAAACGTTTATGCCCACCACCGTGATCGGCAAACTCATGCGCGATCGAACGAATGATGTTATATCGATCCGCCAGCTTGGCATGTTTCGGAAAGAGCTCGCAAATCTCTAGTCCGCTTACATTGGTTTTGATTGGACGGAAGTCGCCTCGAATCTCGCTAGAGGCTTCGGGCTTCATATCGTACGTATCCACATGGGCTGGTCCCCCTGGCAACCACACAAAGAGCACTGCCGTATCATTGGCTGCTGGTTTGCTCTCTTCGCCTCGAGCTTGTAATCGAAAGATATCAACGAGACTCAAACCACCTAACATGGTCGCGCCGGTCTGCAGAAACACTCGACGGTGATGCGGCCCACTGCAACGCCTGCTTACAATGGTTGTCATGATAAAACTTCCTGAATCACGTGCCCATGGACATCCGTAAGTCGACGTTCGATACCATTGTGATAGTACGATAACCGTTCATGATCGAGTCCTAGCAAATGCAAGATCGTGGCATGGAAATCATAAACGGTCGCCACTTTCTCGGCAGCCTTATAGCCAAACTCATCCGTCGCTCCATAAGCGTAAGGAGCTTTCACGCCAGCACCTGCAAGCCAGCCAGTAAATCCTGCTGGATTATGATCGCGGCCTTTGGCCCCCGCTTGAAACGTTGGCATGCGACCAAACTCCGTGCACCATACGACTAAGGTGTTTTCCAACAGCCCTCGACGTTTCATATCCCGCAACAAAGCAGCCGTAGGTTGATCAAAGATTTCACCATGAATGGTGTATTGATCCTTCAAGATTTTGTGACCATCCCAGTTGCTTGTCCCTTCGCCACCCACTTGATAGGCACCATTGAAAAGTTGAACGAAACGCACTCCTTGTTCGATCAACCTTCGCGCCAGAATACAATTCCGCGCGTAACCCGCTTTGGTATTCAAGATGGGTGAACCACTTAAATCTGCACCGTACTCTTTCAATAACTCGGGCGATTCCGTACTCAAATCGCTGACCTCAGGGACCGACAACTGCATACGAGCTGCCAATTCATAAGCGGAAATTCTCGCCGCCAGTTCCGAATCGCCAGGATATTTTTCGAGATGATGGCGATTCAATTGAGCCAAGAACTCGCGTGTGTTTTTGTCAGCTGTTTCGGACCATTGCTTGGGACGTGCTAAGTTGCGAACCGGAGCCGCAGCATTAAAGTCCGTACCTTGAAACGCAGCAGGTAAAAAGCCTGGATTCCAACAGTTACCGCTTGATTGCGGAACACCGCGTGGATCTGGGATAGCCACATAAGCTGGCAGGTTATCGTTCTCACTCCCTAATGCATAGGTCGTCCAAGCCCCAACGCTCGGAAAGCCATCGAGCGTGTAGCCGGTGTTCATGAAGTTCTCGCCGGGACCATGCGTATTCGTTTTGCTGGTGAGCGAATGAATGAAGCAAAACTGATCGACCAATTCACCCAATTGCCCCACTAGGTCCGACACCATCTTTCCCGATTCACCACGTGGCCGAAACTCCCAGGGACTCTTTTGCAAAGTACCTTGAGCACCTTGGAAGGTGATCAATTTATCGGCACCAGGCATCGGTTGGTCGTGGTATTTCCATAACGCAGGTTTGTAATCGAACGTATCTAAATGACTACAAGCGCCGGCGCAGAAAATCATCAAGACTTGCTTCGCTTTCGGCTCAAAATGGGGCTTGCGAGCTTTATTGGGATTCGCTGCATCGATGGCCGGTCGAATAGGGCCGTGAGTTTGGTCCGAGGCCAATAATCCATCGCGCTGCAATAATTGAGCCAAGGCCATACCGCTGAGCGCAGCCGCACTCGAACCGAGAAAGTCACGGCGAGGCAAAATGGAATTGGGGCCAGTTCTCAAAAACATATCGGCTTCTATTTCCTAAATTTCATTCCATCAGAACACGAACAAAAATTCGCTCGCATTAAACATCGCGCGACAAAACGCTTCCGCTCCCTCACGCTCTATCAAATCCACCGAAAGCTCAGCTTCATACGGATCCGCCTCGCGTCCCATCATGAGCTTAAACGCTAATTGGACTTGTGCTTTCTTGTCAGCTCCCGCTTCGCGCTGCAGTCGCTCGGCCAAGATCGTGGATTGTTGCAACACAAAGGGACTATTGAACAAATTGAGCGCTTGCAACGGAGTATTCGATCGACTGCGCTTTGGTATCACCTGATTGCCACTTGGACAATCAAACGCTCCGAAAACGGGATCCTGCTCTTGACGAATGCGAGTCAAATAAACCATGCGCCGGTATTCATCTGGTCCAACTTCTTCTTTGGGAAAATACCGATAGACGTTATCTTGCTCAACGCGTTGCAAGTAAAAACCAGGACCGCCCATGCGATAATCGATCACTCCACTAGCGACCAACATACTGTCGCGTATCGCTTCGGCTTCCAATCGTCGAGGTGGAAATCGCCACAAGAATCGAGCGTCTGCATCCACTGCTAAACCTTGAGCGTTGGGCTGGGACGATTGTCGAAACGCTTTGGACAAAAAGAACTGGCGATGAATGTGTTTAATCGACCATCCATTTGTCATAAACTCACTCGCCAACCAATCCAACAACTCTGGATGCATTGGTGGTGTACCGTTGCCACCAAAATCGCTGGGAGTATCAACGATCCCTGTGCCAAACGTAAATTGCCACAAACGATTGACCATAACGCGACTGGTGAGTGGATTAGCGGGATCCACAATCCATTTCGCGAGTGCGATTCGCCGCTCTTGCTCGGGCGTATCTTTCCGCAACTCCACTCCCATGAGACTGCTGACCGTGCCGGGCTGAACTTCTTCACGCGGCATCAATGGATCACCGCGATAAAGTCGATGTATCGTGCCCGGTTGATTGAAAGTCCCGAGCCATACGGTTTGTGCATCGGTCAACTTATTGAGTCCTTGCTGCAACTCCCTGCGACTTGCACTCAACTGTTTGAAATCTTTCTGATCCTGCTCCGAAAGAAAAGCAATTAATGCCTCGGACGCACTACCGCTCGCTGAACGGCGATTCGAACCATTTGCCAATTCAATCCAAGTCCCATCTTCCTTTTTAGCTTCGATGCTGTATTTCGTGGAAACCCGATCCTTGAATTGTTCACTTCGATCTCTCCCCCACACCATCCGTTGAATCGCTTGAGCTGCTGGGAATGTGACCTCAACGTGACCACCATTGGTTTCATTCGATATCCAGCTGAAATTGTTTCCCGTTCTTCCATCGTTGATATGCTCTAACTGATGAATGGCATAACCGGGGAGCGTACTTGAAGCGTTGGCCTTACTACCGAAAGATGCCAGCGCCACATTCTTCCCATCCGTGTTGTACACTTCCCACTCATCAATGCATGGTTGGCTTCCACCACTTTCTTGAATGGTGAAACGAACCGCTACCGCTGTTACAGGCTCAAAACTCTCTTCATTCTGACGAGCGTTGACGGCAGCCCTAAGTCCCATCGCAGCCGAGGTCTGCTCGGCTTTGGCAATGTAGCCAGACAAAATCTGATCAACATCGGCTAACTCAGCAGTGATGGCGTCCACTTTTTCTTTTTCGTCGGGAGATCGTTCACGACGTACCGCTCTCTCGGCGAAATTGACTCCAGCAAATACAGCTTGCAGTGCATAAAAATCTTTTTGCGTTATGGGATCAAACTTATGGTCATGGCACCGCGCACAACCGAGCGTTAATCCCAAGAATGCAGTCCCTGTCGTGTTGATCAAGTCGGCCAACTCGTCTTGGCGTTGCATCAACGTCAGATTGATATCGGGGCTCTTGACAATATCGAACGTACCGGCGACCAAAAAGCCTGTTCCCAAGTCGGCCCCCAACGCATCGCCTGCAATTTGTTCGGATACAAATTGATCGTACGGTTTGTCTTTGTTGAATGACTCGATTACATAGTCTCGAAAGGGCCAAGCGTTGTAGCGAACGCGATTTGTTTCGAATCCGTTCGATTCCGCAAACCGAATCACATCGAACCAATGTCGTGCTAATCGCTCTCCGTAACGTTGATCCGCCAAAACCCGATCGACCAGTTGTTCGACCGCATCAGAACGTGAATCGTTGACAAATTGCTCTACTTCGGCTGGGGTCGGTGGAACGCCGAGTGCCACCAGATAAAGTCGACGTATAAAGAGTGGTCGCTCTGCAGGAGGCGAAAACATCAAGCCTTTCTCGACGAGCTTCCGTTCCAGCCAATAGTCGATTGCGGCAACACCGCTGGGCGATTCTGGTTTGGCAATCGGCTTAAAGCTCCACGGAAGCGGACGTTCCAACGCCTGCTGATCGTCTGGTCCGCGGGCTCCTTGATCGATCCACCCACGCAAGATGCCAATCTCCTCAGCGGTCAGACCGGGGCCTTCGGGTGGCATGCGATAATCTGGATCCAACCCCGCCACAACTTCGATCAACCGACTCTCAGCACTCTTATGGATTTGAATCACAGCCCCATTACCACTCCCTTTAAGAATGGCCGAGCGAAGATCGAGTCTTAAATCCGACGTTTGTTTACTGGCACCGTGACATTCAACACAGTGCTTATCAAGAATGGGCTGCACATCTTCGACAAACCGAATCTCGGCTGTGGATGCTGGAGCGAGTTCCTGAGAAAAAACTCGTAAAGGAAATCCCAAACTCAACAACATCGCAAACGACATCCAACGCATCCAACGCAGGCTGATTGGGGCGCATGCAAAACGAGTTGGAACAATAGAGCCAGTCGAAATTTCCATAAGCTGCGACGAGCGTTCTGAGGCGAGAGGTAGGGGAGGGTGGAATAATGTCTAGACTACCTTATCTGAGGGGTCTAATGCAACTAATTCCTGGAATTGCCTCATCCCAAACATGCAATTTCTCTCAGCTCACCTGAGTTTTTTCACCGAAATGCAAACCGGGGCTTACCACCAAAGATTCCAAGCTCGTTCTCCCCTGCAGTTCTGAGCCAGAGTTTGAAGCGGTTGGTAGCGAGCCGACTCAAACACCATTAGAATCGGCAGTCCCACCTCAGGATCGCTCCTCCCTCCCTTTCGAAGCAGAGTTCGATTCCATGCCGCATAGCTTTTGCGTTTTTCGATGTGCCGTATTCGTCATGTTAGCGTTCTCATCGGTGACGAATTTCTCCGTCGCTGATGAAGCTCAATGGCGCGACTATTTTGCGCGGCGAACAACCACTCTTCGAGACACATGCCTTACGCAAAAACCGGCCGATCAAACATGGCCCGAATACCAGAAACATTTGCGACGTGAACTCTATGACATGTTGGGCTTGTGGCCCATTCCAGAAAAAACAGATTTGAAACCGGTCGTTACCGGGCAGATCGAAAGAGATGGGATCATCGTTGAAAAACTCCATTTCCAATCGCGACCTGGCCTTTACGTCACTGGTAACCTTTATCGCCCCAGCGAAAACAGTGGACCGTTACCAGCGGTCGTTTATGTTTGCGGACATGGCGAAGTGAAACGCAACGGTATCGCTTACGGCAACAAAACACATTACCAACATCATGGAGCTTGGTTTGCCAAAAACGGGTATGTCTGCCTTACGATCGATACATTGCAACTGGGCGAAATCGAAGGCATTCATCATGGCACACATCGACTCGATATGTGGTGGTGGCTCAATCGCGGGTACACACCTGCGGGTGTTGAAGCTTGGAACTCGATTCGAGCTGTCGACTATTTGGTTTCGCGACCTGAAGTGGATCCAACCCGTTTAGCAGTAACTGGACGCAGCGGCGGTGGCGCTTACAGTTGGTGGTTGGCAGCCTTAGACGAAAGAATCAAGTGTGCCATTCCCGTGGCAGGTATCACCGATTTGCAAGATCACGTCATTGATGATTGTGTGCAGGGACATTGCGACTGCATGTACTTCGTTAATCAATATGGTTGGGACTATCCTGCGGTTGCTGCCTTAGTCGCACCGCGTCCTTTGCTCATTAGCAACACCGATCGAGATCCGATCTTCCCGTTGGAAGGCGTTCAGCGCGTTCACGCACGCGTCCGCAATGTTTACCGCGATTTAGGTAAAGCCCCTATGCTGGGACTCAACATCACTGCTGGCGAACATGTTGATACACAAGAGTTGCAAGTCCATGCACTCCGATGGCTGAATGCACACTTGAAGAATGACAAGAATCCGATCCCCAACGCAGCGACAAAGCTCTTCGAAGTCGAAGAACTGAAAGTGTTTAAGGAATTACCCGCCGATCAACGTAACACCACCGTGCATGAGTGGTTTGTGGAGGAAAGCAAACTACAGCTTCCACCTGTCGATGGACAAGCCCGCAAAGCGTGGAAAGAAGCTCACTATGAAACATTGCGGCACACAGCTTTTCGATGTTGGCCACATGAGCCTCGAGAGGCCGCAATAAAACTTCAATCGCTCAAATCTCTTGCCATCGGCGAACGAACATTCGATTTGCAAACGGGAACGATCCAAACCGATGACTCCTTTGAGTTACCGATTGTCGTTCTCACACCCAGTGACGACAAAGCAGTGAAAGAAACGCGCGTGATCGTTCCTGATGCCCAGACTTATGAATCGCTTTCTACCTATTTTCATGCTCAAACTTCGGCTACGGCTAACGCTGAACAATTGAAGCAAGTGACCAGTCTCCCACTGATGCAACGCGTTTTAGCAGAATTGCCAAGCCATTGTGCCTTGGTCTTTATCGTTCCCCGAGGAATCGGCCCTACATCCTGGCCAGGTGATAAGAAATCGGTCACTCAATTTCATCGACGTCTTTATTTGCTCGGCGAAACACTCGATGCACTGCAGGTGTATGACATCGCCACAATGGTCACCACCATCGCTAAAGTCCCTGACATAGGTGGAACGGAACTGAAGTTGTATGCGGAGGGTGTTATGGCGACCAATGTGTTGTACGCTGCTGCTGCAACGGATATGCAATTGCGTTTAGAATTGCCGACGCTCAGCCCTGATTTTCGCGCAGGCCCCTTCTACTTGAACATTCAACGTAAGCAGAGTGCCGATTGAGAAACTTGAAACACCCATAGTGGCAGCGTAGAAGTTAAACACCAGCCAGAGTTACCGTGAACTCCGTTCCCTTATCTGGCTGGCTCGAAACGGTAATCTCTCCTCCATGCGCTGCCACGATACTTTTCGTGATCGCCAATCCAAGCCCCTGACTGCCCGGTAGTTTGCTGGTCTCCGTCGTATTGCTACGGGCGGCATCTTGTCGAAAGAACCGCTCGAATAGGTGCGGAATAGCATCCGCTTGAATTCCCATTCCAGTGTCGCGGACTTTCACAACATTCATCGCACCATCCGCATGAACGGATAGATGTATTTCACCATCGCGACGGTTGTAATGAATCGCGTTGCTGATCAAATTGATGATGACTTGGGACAATAGCTTGGTATCACCCTCGACATAACAGGTATCGAGAGCCAGATTCCACTTCAAATTTTTATCGCGTCCCAAAGGTTCCAATAATTCATAGCACTCTTCGACCAATGTCGCCAAATCACATCGCTCTTTTTGCAGCGAGAGCTTTTTTGAATCAGCCCGAGCTAACATCAACAGATGTTCCATCAAATTCTTCATCCGCTTGGCCGCACGCTGCGCAGCTTCGAGTGATTCTCGATCATGTTCGTCCAAGTTTTGATTGAGCAGAGCAAGCTCTAGATTTCCAAGAACGATGGTCAGCGGTGTTCGTAGTTCGTGTGATGCATCTGCTGTGAATTGGCGTTGCCGCTGAAAGGCATCAGCCAGTTGTTGGTAAGTACCATTGAGCGTCTCGACCAAACCTTTTAGCTCTACATCTACATTGCCAACCGCGATCTGGTGATCAAGCTTTTCTAGCGAGAGCAATGACGCCTCATTGCTAATTCTGTTGATCGAAGCGACAACCTTTTTTGACATCCACCAAGCAGTTAGAGAACTTAGGCTGAGAATCCCTAGATTCAATATCAAAAGCGTGAACAACCAACGCCGTAATTCGCCATCTTCAGCTTTCGTCGAGCGGCCGACAATGACTTGGCTCCCTTCGGGGCCCGTGAGCCACATCTCCCTCCAATTGCCATCTTGCTTGATTGGAATCCTCGCCCGATACGACATCGGCGGAATACCGAAGCGTGGTTGCTCAGGTTTGCTCAGTGTCGTTGGCGCGTTGGCACTAGCCGCCATCCTGGAACCGTCTGCTCGCAAAATGACAAAGTATGGCAAGACTTCTTCGCGGCGACGATGTCGTTCGACGAAAGCCGCTGGGAGTTGCAACGACCTCAACACTCGTTCCGGTCCACGTGGCAATCCGAACGGCGGATCGAAATCCTCTTCTTCAGCCAAACTTTCAGGCGTGGCATCGGGATTATCGCGCAGTCGCCTTTGCCTTTCGCGTTCTAACTCACGTCGTCGCGCCAAGACCTCAGGAGGTACACCTTCCTTTTCTGCTCGCAACTCGAAAGTTGGCAAAGCTCGCAACAAACTGATAAGTGATTGAGCAGCTCCTTCTATTTCAAAATCGATTTCCCGATTTCGCGATTGCTGCAATCCAAAGTAAAAGCTACCGCTCAATAGCGTTGTCACGATGGTCAGGCTTACGATATGCCAGATAAGAATTCGATTGCGAAGTGATCTAGCCATCGACGATATATCCCGCCCCACGTCGCGTAGAAATAAAGTCTTTCCCTATTTTCTTACGGACATTCGAGACATGAACTTCGATGAGGTTCGAAAGAGTGTCATCGTTCTCATCAAACAGATGATCATAGAGAACCTGTCGAGTGACAAGCTTGCCGCGCCGCAGAGCTAACAACTCTACCAACGCATATTCGCGGGCCGTTAAAGTGATCGCTTCCCCATTGCGAGAAACCGTATGCGCCCCAGTATCGATTTGAATATCGCCAATGACGATCACATTCGAGGTAATTCCCGTGCTGCGACGAATGATCGCTCTAAGTCGAGCTAAGAGTTCCTTAATCTCGAAAGGTTTTACTAGATAATCGTCAGCACCACCATCGAGTCCTACAACACGATCATCCGTTGCGTCACGAGCGGTGAGAACCAACACTGGAGTTTTCTTCTTTCGTCGCAACTCCCGCAACAAACTGATCCCATCGAGCTTGGGCAACATCCAATCTAGGACGATGGCATCGTAGTCCCAAGTCTGGGCTTTATATAAACCTTGCTCGCCATCGGCGGCCGTGTCTACAGCATATCCTTGCCCGCGCAATGCGCGAGCAAGGAGACTTTGCAAATCAGGTTCGTCTTCAACAACGAGCAATCGCATGGGCTACTTTTGACAAACCTTTACTCGTTGAACAACATGCCGCTGTAAAATCAGTACGTTGGTATCGCTGGATTCAACAAACTTACTTCGGTTTCAGCCGCGACCGCAGGACTCGATGGCGCAGGAGGCAGATCCTCGGCGGCAGGTGCATCCAGAGTGAATTCTGGAATCAACATAGGCTGCCGCTGCGTTGACTCTTCACGCTGTGTTTCCGGCTTGCGATCCCGCGGCGAATCGCCATCGCGTTGCGGACTTCTGTCTGGTGTACGCAAATTGCGATTACTCTCGTCGCGAACTCGTTCCTCGCGTTCCGCGATGGGAGGCCTAGCAGATGGTGCTCGATCCGAATTGGGCCTACCGTTTGAAGGTCGTTCTGCATTGACATTATCACGACGCTCAGGCAATCTCGTATTATGCTGCTGCGGTGGCTGGAGCGCACGCGGATCACCAGCTGAATTTGGCCGATTCGCCGGATTGTGTGGTGCACCATGCAAGTGCCGCGTCAATTTTGTCAGTTCATCACGATCCAATTGACCATCGCGATTGTGGTCAAAGGTCATCGCTAATTCGACCATGGCATCGGCTGCCATAACCGGTGAGGGCAAATTCCCGGGAGCCTGAATCGGACCAGCACCAGGAGCTGGTGGAATGAGCATCGCACCAGGATGTTGCGAAGGTCCATGTGGAGCGGGACCTTCATGCAGGGGTGGGGTTCTTTGCGTACCGTGCTGTTGTGATTGCTGACCGTTGGGAACGGGAACCGGGTGCTGCTGTGGACCTTTACGATATGGATCATGAGATTGTGGCCCATTTTGTTGCGGACCGTGCTGCTGTGGTTGCGGACCGTTGGGGCCAGGACCTTGGTGCTGCTGTGGCCCGTGCTGTTGTGGCCCATGCTGTTGTGGTCCTTGCTGCTGTGGACCTTGAGGAGCTTGGCCTGGATGTTGTGGTACAAACAAATACGTTCCGCTGCCGCCAGGACCAGGATGTTGTTGTGGTCCATGTTGTGGAGGTGTGTGACTTGGTGTCATCGAAAAGCGTTGACCATCAGCGCGGAAGACCATCACATGCGGCGCATTGGGGCCGTTGGGACTCGGACCAACCATTTGAACAGGTGCCGACCAACCTTGCGCATTGCGATTGGCTCTGTTCCGCTTCTTCCCCCGTTGTGGATTACCGTTCTGTGGTCCTGCATTACCACCACGATTGCGCACTTCATTGGCGGTTAACTTCCCATCCTGATTTTGATCCAGTTTTTTCAACTGTTGAGCTGCATCATGGATTTCATCGGGACCAATTTCGCCATCATGGTTGGTATCAAAGATTTCGATGCTCTTTTTGGCTGGACCATTTTGTGGTGCCTGTGCGATACCTGCAGCCACGGCCCAAGCTGTTGGAACAGGTTGAGGATGATTGAATTGTCCATTTGGTGACTGAGGAACAGAATACGCCACACCTTCAGCAGTCATCGGGTTGAAGAGCCCACGATTCACGGGTTGCCAATCGGGTGTGTTACCCGCAGGTGGATTCGGAGAAAAATATGCTTGATGGGGTGACGGCACAGGCAGGGGTTGCGGTTGTGGCAACCCTGGGCCAGGTGCTACTGGCAAAGGAGGTGGAAGCGGTGGTGGGAGTTGTTGTTGCGGTATCCCCAACTCTTCGTTGTAAGTGGTTACCGCTCGACCACCCTCTTCGTAGTTCGAATAAACGACCGACTGCGGCGTGTAAACAGGCACGGGATAGTTGACGACGGGATAACCCCCGTCGTTACTAGCGGCTGGTGGCTGACCAATCACATAACCAGCAGCTCCCGCCGCACATGTTGCGAGCGTCGCAAAAAACCAGTACTTCTTCATCGATTCACCTGCCTGTTTAACGAGGCCCCATTAACGAGTTAAGAGGAGTTACCCGTTCCGCTTTCGGTGAACCTATTTCCAACGAGGACTTGGGACGATTGCTAGCTATGGCAAACGCCCCAAGTTACCACTCGATCATGCCCCTACGCAGTCAGAGCGTACCCTCGAGAAATGCAATTCAGATCGCGGAACCTTAGTGTAGAACCGTTACCTTAAGCCCAGATGAAGTTCGAAGTGAAGCCCGAAAATTGTTACGATTTGTAAAAAAACGCTGCAAAGACGATTTTTTGGTACATGGCTGACTGCTAGCACTTGGGGTACCATGAGCGGGTTGAACAGGCGAATATGTCCCAGCATTTACGATTTTGAACCACGAAACATTGGCAATCGCAGCGATTTTAGGAGTCTCAATGTCCTCGACAAGCGCAAAGAAGCACATTTGGTCAGGTGTGTTCCCAGCAATAACAACGCAAATGCACCAAGATGGCTCGATCGATTTGGCCGGTACCGCCAAACATGCCGACATCCTGATTGAATCCGGAGTCCAGGGGTTGATCTTCTTGGGATCGCTTGGCGAAAACCAATCCATGACCGCCCAAGAAAAACGCGAAGTGATGGGCGAAATGGTGAAGACCGTTGCCAAACGCGTCCCAGTCCTGTCGGGCGTCGCCGAAACCAGTACCGCCGAAGGTATTCGCTATATCAACGATTGCCAAAAGCTAGGTGCTGATGGTGTCATGCTAATGCCCGCGATGAATTACAAAACACCCGAAGTCGAAGAAACTTTGGCTCATTTTCGAGCAGTTGCGGCGGGAACCAAACTCCCGATCATGATCTACAACAACCCGATCAGTTATGGCAACGACATTACGCCAGAAATGTTTGCTGAACTGGCCCCTATCGACAGCTTTGTCGCTTTGAAAGAAAGCTCGGGCAATCCACGTCGCATTACCGACTTGCACAACGTCATCGAAGGTCGCTATTCGATTTTCACAGGTGTCGATGACTTGGCTCTCGAAAGTTCGATCCTTGGTATTGACGGTTGGGTCGCTGGAACAGGCATTGCGTTTCCAAAGCAGAACCAACATTTGTGGAATCTCATGCAGGCACGCAAATGGGATGAAGCTCTCAAAATCTATCGCTGGTTCACGCCACTATTGCACTTGGATACTCACGTAAAGTTCGTGCAATACATCAAGCTCTGTGCTCAAGAAAACGGTATCGGTAAAGAATGGACTCGAGCTCCACGTTTACCATTGCGTGGCGCCGAACGTGAAGCCATTCTGAAGATCATTCACGAAGGCATCCGCAATTGCCCTCAGGTTCCCTAATTCCAGTCGGCCGCTGATTCTCTCGCGACGATCGACATTGGCCGATCGTCGCTCCATCTTATTCGGAGTTGCTGCGATGAAATTGCGCGCCGCTTTGGCTTGCCTCATTCTTCTGCTAAGTTACATCAGCCTAGTGTCGGTTCTGTCTGCCAGCGCCGTCGCTGACGAGTTTGATCCGAAATGGATCGGCGAAGTGGAAGCTGTTCCCGAACGCTTGCGAGCCGAATGGAACCTTTCGGACTTCTATCAAAAGCGTATCGCTGTTCGCGGCTTCTCCATCCTTGGGTCGAAGAAAGTATCCGACAACGCCTTGCGAGAGTCGGCCTGGATTGTTGCCAAAATGATCGGCCATCGCCCTGATATTCTCGATGCGATGACCGCCCAAAAGGTTCGGCTCACCGTGATGGCCTATACCGAATACACAACCGATGTACCCGAACACTCCAACTTGAAATCGCGAGTGTATTGGGATCGTCGCGCCCGTGGCCTCGGCGCGACGCCAGACGTCCCCGTCGTCAGCTGCGCCGAAGAGAATGTGCTCTGCTATCGCAACGATCCTTATTCAACAGAGAACATTCTCATCCATGAATTTGCTCACGCGGTTCATGAAACAGGCATGAACAAGATCGATTCCACTTTTGATCAGCGATTAGAAGATGCGTTTCAATTGGCCAAGAAAGAAGGCCTCTGGAAAGGGACCTACGCCGAATCCAATCGACAAGAATATTTTGCGGAAGGCGTTCAATGTTGGTTCGATGACAATCGCGAAAACGATGCCCTACATAACCATGTCGACACCCGCACCGAACTGCGCGAATATGATCCACGACTTGCTAAATTAGTCGAAGAAGTTATCGGTGATATCTCGTGGAAGTATGCTAAACCTTTGGAACGAGCCGCTGCCGATCGCTCTCATCTTATCGACTACGACGGACAAAACACGCCACGCTTTCAATGGCGGGATGAACCGATTCCAGCCACTCCCGAAGTTTTGATCCAAACCGAAATGGGTGATATCGAAGTTCGTTTGAATACCAAAGCAGCTCCCCAAACGGTTGCCAATTTCTTGAAGTATGTCCACGAAGGTTTTTATAGCGACGGAGTCTTCTTCCGTACGGTGCGTGACGACAATCAACCTGATAGTCCCGTGAAGATCTCCGTGTTGCAAGCCCAAGCCAATCCCAACAAAGCCGCCGATTTCTTCCCCGCTATTCCGCTTGAACGAACGCGTGACACAGGCTTGAAACATCTACGCGGCACGATCTCGATGGCCCGCGAAGGACCCGATACCGCTCAAGATCATTTTTTCATTTGTATCACCGATCAACCCGAACTAGATTTCGGTGGCAAACGCAATCCGGATGGACAAGGATTCGCAGCCTTCGGCGAAGTGACTAAAGGTATGGATGTTTTGGAAAAAATCCATCAGCTCCCCGCCAAAGAACAAACGCTTGAAAAACCGATTCGCATTCAACGCGCCATCCGCTTGAATTAACTCATCGCTGCCACTCGTTTATGTCCGCCGACATGAACACCTAAGGAGTCATTCGCTTGAAGAAGATTCGCGTTATCGATTCGCACACAGGAGGTGAGCCTACTCGCGTGGTGGTCGAAGGGGGACCAGATTTTGGTCCAGGCTCTGTTGAGCAACAATTGAAAGTCTTCCGTGGACAATTTGATGCTTGGCGGTCAGCCATTGTGAACGAACCACGCGGCTCCGACGTGCTAGTGGGAGCTTGGTTATGCAAACCTGCTGATCCAAGTTGTACCGCAGGCGTCATCTTCTTTAACAACGTCGGTTACTTGGGGATGTGCGGTCACGGTTTGATCGGCGTGATGTCCACTCTTCGCTATCTCGGTCGAGTTACTACCGGCAATCATCGCATTGAAACTCCGGTTGGTATTGTGGAAGCCGAGATCAAAGAGAACGGCTCCGTGCTCCTGCAAAACGTGGTCAGTTATCGAACCGCAGAAAATGTCTCGGTACAGATCCCCGAACTCGGCACGGTTACAGGCGACGTCTCTTGGGGTGGGAACTGGTTTTATCTGGTCAATAATCTGCAACTTGATTTGAAGTTAGCACACGTCGAAAAATTAACCGAGATCGCTTGGAACATCCGCTGTGCCATCAACACACAAGGCTATCCCGAAATCGATCACATTGAGCTCTTTGCTCCGGGTGGTTGCGGTGGTGATTCGCGCAACTTTGTTTTGTGCCCAGGCAAAGCTTACGATCGCTCGCCGTGCGGAACGGGGACCAGCGCTAAGCTGGCTTGTTTAGCAGCCGCCGGTAAGCTCCACGAAAATCAAGTTTGGATTCAAGAGAGTATTCTTGGGAGTCAGTTTCGCGGTTGGTACCAATGGGCTGATCGCGAGACCAAAAAGATCAAGCCGTTCATTGAAGGCGAAGCGTACGTAAACGCCGATTCGAATCTATTGTTCGATGAAGCCGATCCATTTTGCTGGGGCATTCGAGCATGACATCGAAAGAAGCCAAACATGTTGTTGTGATTGGTGGTGGAGTGATTGGACTCAGCACCGCTTATTATGCGAGCCAACAAGGATTTCGTGTCACCGTAATTGAACGACTCCCTGCGCAGCGCGATGGTTGTTCGTTCGGTAATGCGGGGATGGTAGTACCCAGTCACTTCGTGCCGTTGGCGGCTCCAGGGATGGTGGCCCTTGGCCTGAAATGGATGTGGAATCCTGAATCACCGTTTTACATTAAGCCCCGTTTCAGTTGGGATTTGATTCAGTGGGGCTTGAAGTTTTGGAAGGCCTCGACCAAACAACGCGTCGCAGCGGCGGCACCTGTTCTGCGCGATCTCAACTTGGCAAGTCGCGCCTGTTATGAACAACTTGCCTCGTCGGGCATCGAGTGCGGCTTAAAACGCAACGGCTTGGTGATGCTGTGCAAGACGCAACATGCGCTGGATGACGAAGGAGCGATGGCGGAAGAAGCCAAACGTCTAGGCGTGCCCGCCGAAGTGCACGACGCGAAAAGCATTGCATCCATTGATCCGGATGTAACGATGGATGTGTGTGGCGGCGTTTATTTTCCGCTCGATTGCCATTTGCAACCCGAACGATATGTGCACGGATTAGAGAAAGCGATTGTCGACAAGGGTGGAACGCTGTTGTGGGATACCCATGTCGAAAGTTGGCAATTCGAGAGCAATCAAATTCGCGCGATCAAGACATCGGCCGGAACCATTGAAGCGGATCAATTTGTGTTGTGTGCAGGCTCATGGTCTGCGGAAAACGCGAAGCAGCTTGCGCTCAATTTGCCGATGCAAGCCGGGAAGGGTTATAGCTTAACGGTCACACAACCGAAACAACTCCCCAAGATTTGTTCGATATTTGTCGAAGCGCGAATTGCGGTGACGCCGATGGGTCAAGCATTGCGTTTTGGTGGCACGATGGAAATGTCGGGTCTCAACGAAGACATCGATCCACGTCGCGTGAAAGGGATCATTAAGGCGGTGCCGAATTATTATCCCGAGTTTCGCGTTGAGGACTTCGAAGGGATACAACCTTGGCGCGGCTTGCGTCCCTGTTCACCCGATGGGCTTCCTTATTTGGGCCGTACACAACGTTACAACAACTTGGTCGTTGCCACAGGCCACGCTATGATGGGCCTCAGTCTTGCTCCCATTACCGGGAAACTCGTATCCCAACTTTTAATCGGCCAAAAGCCCGACATCGATCTCAAACTGCTCGCTCCCGATCGCTACGCCTAACACGAGTCATTGAACCGCGAAATACGCGAAGGCTGCGAAAAGAAAGACAGGATTTTTTCGGTCGAGTGTTACCTGCTTGCTGTACTGCGGATGAGGTCAGTTGCTTGGGCGCAATCTCTAAAGAATTGCAACGTTGTTTTGTGTTGGACTAGCTCAGTTGACGAACTGAGTAAAGTTAACCGCAATTCTCTTCAATCCAATTCATATTCGGCAATTATCGACTAACATTCTGCCCGCTTCCTTTTTCGCGATTTTCGTTCTTTTCGCGGTTCATGAATCCGCCCAACGCCGAGAACGAATACTCTAACCGCGAAATACGCGAAGGCCGCGAAAAGAAAACGGTAAACACTCGGTCATATGAGGGCAATTCACGTTCAGTCTTAGCGCATGAACATTCCGCACAATTACGACCGTGGCATTTCTTGCCATTCCCTGCCATCCACCGTATACTGAAAGTGGGAGGAACGTTTATGGAATCGATGAATATCTCTTTGCCTGAGCATTTGCGTGACTTCGTATTGAAGCAGGTTGAATCCGGTTATGGCAGTGTGAGTGAGTATATTCGCGAATTGATTCGAGCCGATGAAAATCGAAAACGGCAGGAAGCATTAGAGGCCAAACTTCTTGAAGGCCTAGCAAGCGGTCGCGGGCGTGAATTGACCGATGCGGACTGGAACGATTTGAAAAGCGTTGTAATAGCTCGACATCAAACCCGCAAAGATATGCGATAGTATCCCATGCGGATCATAGTTCTTCCACGAGCCGAAGCGGACATTGTTGAAAGCGCGCAGTTCATTGCTGAAGACAGCTTAGATGCCGCACTACGGTTTATGGATCAAGCTCAAGTTGCTTTCAATTTCCTAAGACAGTTTCCCGAGGCCGAAAGCGATCAAGTCTATTCGTCCGATAAGCTCCGAGGGACAAGGTCTTGGCCGATTAGCGGATTCGAAAATTGGATCGTATTTTACGTGGTACGCGACAATGAACTGATTGTTATTCGAGTGCTACATGGTGCCCGGGACGTCTAAGCGATGCCCCCGTGAACATCCGGATTTTGGTTGCATCGGCTCCCGAAATCGCTGATGATAGAGGGCCACAGACTTTTACAGTCTGTACCTACCTATCCCTCTTCAGCCTCCTTACCGACTTCTCCTCATGTTGCTTCGACCTGCGGTCGCTAATCCGATCCGGGACCACAAGTTTTGTCGGTCCCCAAATTTCGTGCAGTATTTGCACGGCTGTTGGGCGCGAAATCCGCTCAAGTTCGCTCTCTTTTTCGCCATTTTTGTCGCCCAATGCACTATTCCTGCCCACGCTCAGACAGCACCAACCGAGTCGCATTTTGAGAAAGCCGTTGTTCCACTCTTGATCAGCCGTTGTCTGGAATGCCATAACGCCACTGAGCAATCGGGGGGACTCTCGCTCGAGACTTTCACCGAACTTACAGAAGGAGGTGACAGTGGAGCGGCAATCGATTCCAACGATGCGACGAAGAGCTTACTGTGGGAACGTGTTTCCGCCGGTGAAATGCCTCCGCCGCGCCAAGGGATGTCGCAAGAACTCCCCAACGAAGAAAAAGAGATCTTGAAAGAATGGCTGACTACCGGTGCTCATTGGCCGCAAGATCGCAAGCTCGATCTATTCGAACGGACCACCAAAACTCGTGGTGGCCGCGATTGGTGGAGCCTACAACCAATTCGACCAACGCCCATTCCCGCTTTCTCTTCAACAACCTCTGACTCAGCGTCCAATTACATCGATGCGTTTATTCTGCAATCACTCGCAGAGAATGAATTTGTTCCTGCGCCTCGCTCCGAAAAAGAACTTTTGTTGCGCAGACTCTATTGGGATCTCACCGGTCTTGCTCCGACTCTCGAAGATATAGAAGCCTTCATTGCTGATGATTCCCCTGATGCTTACGAACGACGCGTCGATAAACTTCTAGCCTCGCCACAATTTGGTGTGCGCTGGAGTCGCTATTGGCTCGATCTCGTTCGCTATGCCGACACATCCGGTTACGAACGCGACCAAGAAAAAGCGTTTGCCTGGAAGTATCGCGATTGGATCGTACAAGCTTGGAATGAGGACATGCCGTTCGATCAATTCGTCCGTTGGCAACTTGCGGGTGACGAAGTTCCAAGCACATCAGATAAACCAGATCGCGACGAGATTATCGCCACAGGCTTCTTGCGACTGGGAACTTGGAATGATGAACCAAATGATCCTGCAGATTATGTGTATGAACGGCTTGAAGATATGGTGCATGTCACCAGCAGTGCTTTTATCGGTTTGACCGTTAAGTGCGCACGTTGTCACGATCACAAATTCGATCCCATTTCACAAGCGGATTATTATCGCATAGGCAGTGCGTTCTGGAGCGGCCCCATCGCCAATCGAAATTCGAAATGGCTCGGCGGTCCCAGCCCCGAAGAGTTGCCGGGCGACGTATTCGGTTGGACCGATATTACGCCCCATCCTTCACCTCTCCATCGACTCAAGAAAGGGGAGACAAACCATCCGCTCGAAGAGATTGCACCTGCATCCCCAGGTTTCTTACCCGCTCTCCATGGGCCATTTTCGTCGCCTCCAGCTACATCCAAAACGTCAACACGTCGCTCGCAACTGGCCAAATGGTTACTCGATACCGATCAACCGCTGACGAGTCGTGTTATTGTGAATCGTCTATGGCAACATCACTTCGGTAATGGGCTTGTGCGTTCACCCAACAACTGGGGCTTCACGGGCGAAGTGCCCACTCATCCAGAACTTCTTGATCACCTCGCACGTCGCTTACAGCAATCTAACTGGAGCCTCAAGAAATTACATCGCGACATGCTGCTGTCTTCAACCTATCAACAATCGACCGTCCATCCGCAACACCAGAAGTATGCCGCCATAGACGCGTCGAATCGACTGCAATGGCACAGCAACCTGCGCCGCACCGATGCCGAATCGTTGCGAGATCGCTTGTTGCAAGCGGCAGGAATTCTTGACCTGCGTCTCTCTGGCCCAGGCTTTCGTCCTCCGTTACCGCGCGATGTTCTTGATGGGCTATCGATGAAATCGCGAGCTTGGGTACCTTCCCCGAACAGCGAGCAAGCGCGTCGCAGTTTGTATCTCTACGCACAGCGAAGCCTCGCAGTTCCTCTGATGAACACCTTCGATGCTTGCGATACGGCTCAGGCATGTGCACAGCGCGAGGTGACGACTGTAGCTCCGCAAGCCCTCGCACTGATGAACAATGCCATGATCGTACAACCGTGTGAAGCCCTGGCTGATAAACTCTTGAAGAGTACAGATTCCGACCGTGAACAGATCACCAAACTATGGCAACTGCTATTTCGTCGTTTACCTTCCGAACTGGAATTGGAACGCGCTCGACAGTTTTTGTCGGTACAACAGAGAACCTACGAGGATCAGCTAACGAACTCCACCTCTGCAACAACTCAGCGTGTCACCAAAGCTCGTCCAGAGCCGAAATTCGAGTTCACGGTTGCCCAACCCTACCTGCAAACGCAATCAGGTGACAAAGTTCAAGGTTGGAAATCAACGCGTGGTAATTTTTCTGCCCATGTTGCGGATCCGAGCCACTCTCCGCACTTGATGCATGATGGAATGAACGACGTATCATATCTACATTTTGATGGTCAAAAACGATTCTTTACGCTCCAAGAGTCGCTCGATTTGAAAGAACCATTTGCGATAGTAACGGTAATTCGTGATCATGAAGCAACAGGGTACCGCCAGATCTTTTCCAACTGGAACGGTAACGCGGGCAATTCGGTCACTTCCTTTTTCTTGGGGCTCACAGGAGAAGGGCAGATTCGCATCAGCGATGATTACACCACCACAGCCACCCTAGGGAAGCGACGAGCGTGGCACGTCCTTGGAGTTGTCTGTAACGATCACGATGTACGTGTTTTTGTCGATGGAGAACTCATTGAGTCTTTAGGCCGTCCACTGAACAGCCGCAATTATGCTGGGCCCTATGTGATCGGCCAACAAGGGAACATCGATGGAGAATATTTCCAGGGCGACATTGCCATGCTGCGTCTTTACCAAGAACAGATCGATGATGATATGCTGCAAACCGTCATGGCGCCTTGGCTGGACCAACTAAAGTTAAGGCAAGCACCATCAGCCCCCAATGCTCGTCTTCTGGCACTTGCGTCGTTGGCCCAAGTACTCGTGAGCTCCAACGAATTCTTGTACATCGATTGAGAAAGAAACCGATATGCCCAACGATGATACAAATAACCGATCACAGAAACCGCTCTTTCCCTGCCGCCATATGCGACGTGAATTCTTGTGGGAAATGGGAGGAGGTTTTGCGGGTCTCGCACTTGCTTCGTTACTGCAACAGGATGGCCTTTCGCTGAATCGTTGCCAAGCGGGTGAGAAAGTTGTTCCGAATAACTTGCAGCCCAGGGGAGGGCATTATCCGATGCCCGCTAAGAGCGTGATCTTTTTGATGATGAATGGCGGGCCAAGCCAAGTCGATACGTTTGACCCTAAGCCAGCTCTCAGCAAATACGCCAATAAGCCACTGCCTGCGGACAAAAAGTTTATCAACTCGGGTGGACGAAAAGTTGGATTCTTAACCCCTGCGATGCGCGAGTTTCGACCGGGTGGCGAAGCGGGGATTCCCATTTCCGATTATTTTCCGAATGTCAGAAAACATGCCGACAAGTTATGCGTGATTCGATCGTGCCATACCGACAGCCACGCCCATGGCTCGGCATTGGTTGCGATGAATACTGGAAAAACGATCGTAGGTCGCCCCAGCCTCGGGAGTTGGGCGGTGTACGGACTAGGGACAGAGAATCAAAACCTGCCAGGTTATGTGGTGATTCTTGATAAACGTGGCGGCCCGATCGGAGGTCAACCGAATTGGTCCAGCGGCTTTGTTCCAGCCACCTTTCAGGGAACCTTGTTTCGCAGTGACGGTTCTCCCGTCTTTGATCTCACTCCACCACCGCATCGCTCACGAGAAACACAGCAGCAACAACTAGAGCTCTTAAGTTGGCTCAATCAACAACATCAAACGACTCGTGCTGAAGTAGATGATTTGGCCTCGCGAGCTCGATCGTACGAACTTGCTTTTCGCATGCAAGCCGAAGCTCCGGAAGCGGTCGATTTGAGTCAAGAATCACAAGCGACATTGGATGCGTACGGAGTAGGAAAACAGCCAACCGATGAGTTCGGAAGAAACTGCTTGGTGGCTCGACGGCTCGTCGAACGCGGTGTTCGCTTTGTGCAACTCTATTCAGGTGGCGGACATTTGGAAGAAACGTGGGATGCGCACACGAACGTCGAGAAAAATCATGGCCAACACGGGGCTGAAGTCGATCAACCGATTGCCGCTCTGCTCAGCGATCTTGAGGAACGTGGCTTACTCGACTCGACGTTGATTGTCTGGGGTGGTGAATTCGGGCGTATGCCGTTCAGCGAAGGGGAAGGGGCACTTGGCCGCAATCATAATCCGTACGGGTTTTCGATGTGGTTGGCGGGTGCTGGCGTGCGAGGTGGCATGACGTATGGGGCAACCGATGAACTCGGTTTCGAGGCAGTCGAAAAAAAAGTGCACCTGCACGACCTGCACGCCACCCTTCTGCACCTGCTCGGCTTAGACCACGAACTCCTGACATACTTCTATCAAGGTCGCGAAGAGAGCCTCACCGATGTTGGTGGCCGAATCATTCGCGAGATCTGCAACGCTTAAAAACATTTCGTTCTTATGGAGAACAAGGCGGATCTGCGAAGACGTACAAATGTACGTGGGCAAAAGAAGGAATTTATGAACGAGAAATTACCCTTTTATTGACAGCACGGTATCCGATTGCATTGAATCGGGCTGCGCGACTTCGATCAATAAACATTTAGCCAGTCGCGACGATGCGATTACGATTACGAATGACGATCACGATCACGAATTACGACGTACGAAGTAGGAGCTACGAACTCCACCGCGTAAAGTAAACGCAAAGCAAAGTTATTTCGGACTCAACGCAAATCCCAAAAGCCGCTTACGCAGCATCGGCGTCGGGTTCGATCGCGATAAAGGTATGATGGATTGCATCGCCAATCTTGTTCATCTTGGTCTGTAATGCATCCACAAATTCATGCAATCCCTGATTGATGATCTCTTCAGTACGCATGAAGGCGAGTTCGTTTCGCAGTCGTCCCATACGTTGTTCGGCTAAATTGCAAAACGAATCGACCGATGAGCCGCTGATCGCATGCAACGAGAGGTTTGCGCTGTCGATGCAATGCATCACAGCTCGAGGGAAATAACGATCCAAAATCAAGAAACTCACCACCCGCTGGGGCGTAATTTGATGGTAGCGTTTGCGATACATTTCAAAGCCGCTGACGGTATGCAATAGAGCAGACCATTGCAAGTCATCGAGTGGACTTCCGACATCATGCACGTTCGGGAGCAAGCGATAATATTGCACATCGACCATACGCGTCGTCTTATCAGCCCGTTCGAGGTACCGGCCCAATTGAGCAAAATGCCAACCTTCCTCGTGGGACATCGACGCGTCGAGAGTCCCCTTAAACAAATGGCTTGACCATTTCACGTCGTTGTAAAACTCGAGTGGCGACTGCAGCACCGTCGACGGATCTTTGGAGGCATCTTTGACCCGATAATAAAACTGATTCAACAGTTCCCAGACTTCCGACGGAATCGCATCGCGAACACTGCGTGCATTTTCTCGAGCAGCCCGCAGCGATGCCAACATCGAGCCTGAGTAGTTCATGTCGAACGTAAGGAACTTGACGACATTTTCTCGATTGGCAACTCCATAATGCTCTTCGAACCACTTAGCATCGCCGGTGGTATTGACCAGAGGCATCCACTGTTCGTTCTCTCGGCCAGGAAGGTCGAGCATTACTGTAAAAGTAACTTCCACAAATCGAGCGAGATTTTCCACCCGCTCCACATATCGACTCATCCAATAAATGGAATCTGCAACTCGGCTTAACATATTCGTAACCGTCTAGAATCTGAGGGAATAAGCAATGGATAGCTGGAGGATCAATTCGTTCGTCTACTACCGATGACCCAGGTATCCTTGCTTCCGCCACCCTGAGAGGAATTAACTACTAGAGAGCCTTTTTTCAACGCGACACGCGTCAACCCGCCAGGCAATACGAAGACCGAATCGCCGTCGTATAGAATGTAGGGACGCAAGTCGACATGCCGTCCTTCAAAATGGTCGCCCACCAAAGTTGGCACACGGGACAGTGATAACGTTGGCTGAGCGATGTAATTGCGTGGGTTCTCTTGAATCTTGTGCCGGAACTCTTCGCGAACTTCTTGAGTCGCTTGAGGTCCAACCAACATGCCATATCCGCCGGATTCGCCAACCGCTTTAACTACGAGCTTATCAAGATTAGATAACACGTAGGATAAATCATCTGGTCGATAGCAGAGATGAGTTGGAACGTTGGGGAGAATGGTTTCTTCGCTCAAGTAAAACCGAATCATATCGGGAACAAATGCGTAAATGGCTTTATCATCGGCTACACCTGTTCCAGGCGCGTTGGCTAGTGCCACGTTCCCTTTGCGATACGCATCAATGAGGCCAGGAACGCCTAACAGCGAATCAGGACGGAAATGCAATGGATCCAGAAAATCATCATCGATACGTCGATAGATAACATCGACCTTCTTGAAGCCATGCGTAGAACGCATAAAGACAAAACCGTCGCGAACAGTTAAGTCTCGTCCTTCAACCAATTCGACACCCATCTGTTGGGCCAAGAAGGTGTGTTCGTAATAGGCGCTGTTGAAAACACCTGGCGTTAATACGACCACAGTGGGTTCGGTACCTGATCGAACACTCAGGCTTTGCAGCAATCGCAACAATCGACTGGGATAATCGTCGACAGGTCGCACATGGCACATATCAAAGAGCGATGGAAAACTTCGCTTCATGACAAAGCGGTTTTGGAGCACGTATGACACACCTGATGGGCATCGCAAGTTATCTTCCAAAACATAAATCGTTCCATCGCCACCGCGGACTAAGTCGGTGCCGGTGATATGACACCAGACACCTCGCGGCGGCTTGAGTCCTGCGCATTGTGGCCGGATCGCTTTGCACGTTTGCAACAAAAATTCGGGAACGATGTTCTCTTTGATGATTCTTTGTTCGCTGTAGATGTCAGCGATGAAAAGATTGAGCGCCCGAATGCGTTGAGCTAAGCCTCGTTCGATCAAATCCCAATCCTGAGCGGAAACAATGCGTGGGATGATGTCGAACGGGAAGATCTTTTCCGTACCAGCCGAGTCGCCGTAGACATTAAACGTAATGCCCATGCGAAACAACGATCGTTCCGCAGCTTCCTGACGACGGATCAATTCACCAGGGGGTAAATCATTGATCTTGTGAACTAAGAGGCCGGTACCTTGCCGTGGCTCACCTTTCTCATCCATGATTTCGTCATAGAAAGATTCAGGGGAGTAATTGCTAAAATTGGGAGCCGAATTATCGGTTGTACCACCGTTGATCGATTGAGATTGGGTAGCGAAATTCATGCTACATTGTGTTCCTGTACTCCGCCGGTTTCGTCAACACCCACTCCGCCACAGCCTACCCCTGCGGGTTAAGATAGTAGCTCTTCACCCTGCTTGGCAATAACCCGCAGAAGGTTATCTCGAACTTTAACCTGGAGGCCACTTTAGACCGCGTCCGGCCAAGAGATGAAAATGGAGATGTGGAACCTCTTGTCCACCATCGTCGCGACAATTTACCACGACCCGGTAGCCTGCCTCGGCAAACCCCATACTTCGGGCGATTTTCTGGATGGTCATGTAAATGTGGCCCACCAACATTTGGTCTTCCGAGGTTAAATCCTCAAGGGAAACGAGTTCCTTTTTCGGGATCACCAGGATATGGATGGGAGCTTGCGGCTTAATATCGTGAAAGGCCAAAACCTGATCATCTTCGTGAACGATCTTGGCCGGAATCTCTTTCCGAATAATTTTCGTAAAAATGCAGTTTTCCATCAGTTCATCCTAAGTTGCCAATCTAGTACGACGGAATCCCTACGATTCGCTGGTGAGCAAATCTTCGGCCCACCAAGCCCCGCGGCCCGGAGGAGCGTCATCTTTCCCCTCGTCTTTGCGATCGCTCCATGGACCTTCGATCGACTGGTTTTCGTTGTACCAAAAATGCTTGATCGTGGCAGGCTTAGGATTACGCCGTGCTTTTCGAACATTTTGATAAACGTACACCTCTGGCTCAGGAGCCTCTTCTGGCTCAGGTTCCGGTTCGGGTTTTGCTTTTACAACCACCGGCTCTTCTACGATGGTTTCCGTAATGACTTCAACCACGGCAGGTTCCGGTTCGGGATCTGCCACCGCAGCTGGCGGTATCACAACTTCCTCCGGCTCCACTTCGAAATGTGCGGCTATTCGAGCAGGCTCATAGACACGAGCCTCACCCGCTACGCCTTGTTGTGGCAATACGCGGACCTGGACACCAATGTCGTAGAAGATCTTCATAATGTGCTCATGGCAGGTAAACATAATCACCTGATGGCCCATCTCAGCAAAATCGCGAAGGACACGTGCAGCGGCCGTAGCACGGCGACCGTCGAAATTCACCAACACGTCGTCCAATACCAGTGGCAAGTTCACTCCGCGTCGTGAATAAGCACTCGCTAGTGCCAATCGCAAGGCGATAAATACCGCCTCACGAGTGCCGCGACTCAGCACTTCCAAAGGCAATGATTGCCCTTGAGCGTTGTCGATACGGAGTGCGTTCTTTCCGAGTGGCGTCCACACGCGAACATACTTTCCATCGCTCAAAGATTTCAAGAATGATGAGGCTTCGCGCAACGTTTCTGGTTGGCGTTCATTTTCATAAACTTCGCAAACCTTTTCTAACATGAATGTCGTAGCAGCTAAAGTTTGCCAATGTGATGTGGCAGCTTGTATCTGCTTCTCAAGACAAGCCAATTCCAATTTCGCTTCAGCCAAGCGTTTGTCATGCGCCAACGACTTCATTTCTTGCTGCAATTCACCTTGGCGTTCGAATAATTGCGCAATGCGAACTTGGGTTTGGCCTTGTCGGCTTTGCAAATTCTCCCAACGCTTTTCGAGATCCTCGGAACCGGTCCCTTCCAACATACGGGCAATCGTATCGTAAGGTGCCACACTTCCGATAATCACTCGAATGCGATCGTCCGATTCGCGAATCTGCTCGGAGAGTTTTTCATGCTTGCGTTTGATACCAAGCTGTTCGTCGAGATGATCCGCACTCTCGACACCGAGCTCAGCCAACAGCGTTTGGCGTGCGCGAATGAACTTATCGCTAGCCCGCTGAACTTGATGCTGCAACTTGGCGAGTTGCAGATCTTGTTCCTTCAATTCTTTGCGTTGAGCGAGATAATGTTTCTGCTCGCCAATATGCATCTGCAATTGCTGAATCAATTCCAGCGGGTCGAGCTTCGATAGCGAATCGACACGGCTAGTATCAAGCGCCTCGCGAATCACAACCGCTGGCTTCGCTTCATTATTGGGGCGATTGCGATCGTTCTTGTTATTCGCTTGCTCACGGTTCCCCTTGTTGTTGGAATCGCGGCTCGATCCGAGATCCAAAGTAACCGATTCTTTGGCGGGTTTATCGTTGGCATCACGTTTGCCAGAGGCAGCTACCTGTTTCACCAAGCCATCCAAGCGTTGGATGATTCCAATGAGTTCAAGTTCGCGTTGCTGCAATTCGTCCTCTTGAGCCTTGAGACGGTTTCGTCCCTGCATCAACAGCTCGTAACCTTCAGACATGATACGGAGCGTTTTTGGCGAGATCCCTTCAGCGAGTCCCAACGACTTCAACGTTTTTTGCCAATCAGCTCGTGCCGATCGCAACGTTCGAGCGGCGTCGGTTCCCTTCTTGCGGGTTTGTTGCATTCGCTGACGAACAGCCAGCAAGTTGTGGTGAAGTGGCAACATTGCTTCGAGTTCGGCCAAATCTTCTTCGGCTCGCTGCAATCGCAATTCAATGGCATCACTTTGAACGGGAAGATGTTTATCCGATTCGTCGCGTTCCATTTCGGCTTTGCGAATCTGTTTCACCACAGCTTCCAACTGATCTTCACAATCGTCGAGATCGTTGACTGTGTTGCGTTCAGATAACTGCCGCCACATATACCAGAAGAACAACAGCAGGATACCGGAGAGTACCCAGAGCGTTCCGGTCGATTGATCCTTATCAAAGAATCCGGTTCCGAACCACTTGCAGATACCGCTCAAAATCAAGAAGCCGCCACCGATAAATGGCAGGGCCAATAAAAAGGCCTTTTCCAGCGGAAACGCTTCTTCTGTCCCCAAATCGACGGCTTCATCTTCGAGTTCTTGTTTAGTGCGTAACAAGCGTTCCAAGCGGTCTTGTAAGGTCAAACGTTTTCGCAGATTAGTAATCAACTCAGCCTGTGCGGCCATCGCTTCATGCAGATCGGTATGACCACGATCGGTAAGTACGGCGTTGAGCTGCAATTCCAATTCTTTGGCTTCTTTAGAGTCATTGGAATTTTGCGATTTGATGTGCTTTAGGCGAGTCAATTGCTGACGCACTTCGCGAGCAGGACCAGCCAAGCGGGCAATGGTTTCCTTGTTCAGATCTGGCATATTGGCCAAACGGCGGTCGGTCAATAACGCTTCAACATCATGTTCATTTAGCCCCAAGCGTTTGGCATCTTCAGCCAATTGCTCGCGCGACACGCCCACTTGTTGTCGCAGACGCTGAACTTGCTTTTGTAGCGAGGCGATCCATGGAGCTTGTTCGCTGGCTGCTTCGATTCGCGAGGCGAGTTCCAGAATGGATCGACGGATCGGAAGCGATGCCGCTTTGCGTCGCAAATCCTGACGTTGATTGCGAATATCGTCCAAGCGATCCTTACGTTGTTGCAATTCAGTTGCAATGGACTTGAGGCGATCGGAGGCTTCGTATTGCAAATCAGTACGAGCATTGAGCTGCTTGAGTTGTTTTTGCAATTCGGCGCGTTGTTGCCAAGGAGTTCGTACTTGCAGAGCGGTTTCGATCGTACGACCTTCTTGCTCCCATTGAGCAACGCGTTCTTGCAATTCACTGATTTCTACCGCTTGGCTACGGCGTTGAGCGGCAAGCTCCGTCCAACGTCGCCCGCGCGATGCGTGCTCTTCAATTTCATCTTTGAGCTTTTCGCGACGCAGCATCAACTGCGGAATCTGTCCCGCTTCAGAACTATTGACCAAGTGTGTTCGTGCGGTTCGCAATTGTCGAATGACATCGACCAAGGAGACACGATCCAAACCACTCGACAGTTTGTAAAGTTCATCAGCAGCGGCTGTATCATCGAGGGTGCTGAGCTCTTGCAACTCTCGCAGGCCGATGGCAAATACGTTGGTAAAGATGGATTCATCTACTTGGCCCAGCAACATCGAGAGTCGATGTTGGCCTTGGGTGAGCCCATCGGCGCCGGTCACTGACAAGGTGCCTGCAACCCCCGCTTCATTCATGGTGGCACGGCGGGTGATTTCGTAACCGCCACCGGGTCCAGTCACTCGAATCGCGCCTCCAGGCCGCCCGCCGTGGATCGGCGGCATATAGCGTTGGCGACGATCTGCGGTGAAGCCGTAGAACATTGTGCGCAAGAATTGCATCAATGTCGTCTTACCAGCTTCGTTCGGACCATAAAATACGGTCATGACTTCTGGCATGCTATCGACATGCAAGCCCGACCATACGCCGAAGCCATCAATCTGTACGTCCTTGATTTTCACGGTTCGCTTCTCCTGTCAACCGTTAATTGCCGACGCCATTGAATCGACGAGTCGATGCTAACAGATCGACTTGATGTCCACGCAAAAGATCTACACCGAGCAATGTGGCTCGTTCGATCATTGCCGCTTGAGTTGCAATGTCTGCGGCCGCCAAAGTGGCTTGCCATACTGGCGTACCTGGCGTCTCCGCTTCAACCATCGCTTTACAATTCAACTCGCGTCCCTGGGTCTTGCGATGTTGTTGCGAGGTTCGCAAGAAGTCACCCAAGATCGTATCTTCATCAAACCATTTTTGTGGCAAACTTTTCGGTGGCAACAATTCAATATCCGTCGTCCACACCGCTGGATTACCATGCCCAAACTCGCGTCGCAACCAAGCCATCGTCTCTTCAACGGCTCCTGGTCCCACCACGGTCGCTTGTTCCATGTCTAATTGGATACGCCACTGAACCAGCAAGTTGCGGCCAGGGCATTCCGCTTGAAGTTTTGCGATTCGTTTTCCGAGCAATTGCCGCAAATCTCGACCAAATGCTCCGTCGGCGGCATCCAAGAAAAGTCGTGCATAACGAAAGACATCCGTCTCAATCGTTTGCACTTGCATGTTTTGATCCACATCCACATCGACCAAATAGAATCCGTGTGGGCCTGGCTCCTCTAGAGAACGAGCTTGAGGCGAGCCGCTGTAGCGAATAATGGGAGAATCATTTTGTAAAACAGTCGGTTGGTGATTGCCACCTAAAGCCCAATAGTCGGCTCGTACTGTATTAAGTGTTTCCGCATCGGCTTTGCCATAGCCAACGCAAATGGTGAACTGATCTTCAATTTCGTGTGCATATTCGGCCGCATAAACCGACTCGCGTCCATCAAAACTTCGGCCCAAGATTTTGGCCAAGGGTTGACCAGCGCGACGGAAGGTTAATTGTTCGACTTGTCTCTTTGAGAACCAATGAACATTATCGGGTAAGGCCACACCGTCGGGCCAACGATCGGGCTCATCGACTGTGCCGCCACACCAATAGACTTGGATGCCGCGAGCGTGAAGCGATTCGAAATGCTCTAGCAGCCAACTAATGCCTACCGCACCGGTGGAAACCGGATTGATAATGTCGCCGGCCAATAAAACGAAATCGACATTTTCAACCAAAGCGGTTTCAAAGATGGCATCAGCCGCATGCCACGGAGCTTCGACCAACGGTGTGCTCAAATGGTCCGGGAGATCATACAAATCTCCCATCGGACGTTCGACATGAAAATCGCTGGCATGAATAAAGCGGAACGACTCTTTCGCCATCACCGTTTCCTCCCTGAAACCTGGCCAACCGCTTTCACAAGAAGCGGGACCTGGACAAGATAGCCGACTGCGGTATTCAGCGACAAGCTGGAAATTCAGTCAAAGCCCATTTTTGCCCCCCCTGGCTCGGAATTAATTCCCCTCAAAAGCTTCGCACCAATTGCTAGCAATTCGTTGCTACCGAACTTTTGCTGGGAAATTAGTGCTAGCCACAAGATGCTTGCCCCAGGATGCGTTTGTATCGATTGTGCAGACCAGTGGGTGTCGACCTGCCGCTTCTGGGGCTCTTCTGAACCACAAAAAACGGCCTAACGGCAATCGATGACCTATGCCTCAACAGCGAAAGGTCCGTCTCTTTGCCTGCAAACATGCCGTATTTAGGGAAGAACAGAATGTCGATGCCAACGAATCCTGCCAACGCCGGATCCCTCAATAACCGAGGAAATAGCAATAAAGCGGACTACACTTGGATGGGGAACTTGGTAGCTACGTTGGGGCTTATCATTGGCGTGTTTATTGTGTTAGCCAATCGACAACCACCCAAAGACAAACTTCACGTTGAGCCGGCAACCATTCAACAATTGGCTCAAGTTTCGTCAACAGCAGCAACTCCCATTCGCGAAGAGACTCTCGCTTCCATCGAGTGGCCTAAGTCGGCTCCTCCGTTCGCTACCGTTCCCATGACTGCCGATGAAATCGAGTCGCTTCAACAGCAGTGGGCTGATTACTTGGGTGTTCCGGTTGAAATCAAAACTTCAGTCGGCACATCGATGGTTTTGGTTCCGCCAGGTGATTTTCGCATGGGCGGTACAGAGTCGCAATTAACGGCCGGTTTCGGCGTAGTGAAACAAGACGACGCGCATTGGATGAGCTGCTACAAAAGCGCATCACCACAGCACGACGTTCGTATCACGCGGCCATATTACATTTCAAAATATGAGATAACACAACGCGAGTTCGAAGCAGTCATGCAAGTCAATCCTTCATGGCATGCATCAACAGGTAAAGAAGCTTATTACCGCGATCAAATGAGGGGGATGGATACCGCTGCACATCCAGTAGAAGGTGTAACATGGTTGGACTGCGTTCGGTTTTGCAACCGTTTGAGCGAGCTCGAAAACAAATCGCCAAGTTACCAAGCAACGTCCCAGGGTGGACGTCCTGATTACAAAACAACGTTCGCCGCAGGCTATCGATTGCCGACCGAAGCGGAGTGGGAAATGGCCTGCCGCGCAGGTACCGACTCGCGATTTTGGACTGGCGAAGAACCTATTGATCCCGAGCAAGCGGGCTGGCACGGAAAAATCCACGGAAGTCGCTCACATAAAGTGGGCGAATTGAAAGGAAATGCACTCGGCGTGCATGATATGTGCCATAACGTATGGGAATGGGTCGATGATTGCTTTGCCCCTGAATACTACGCCGAATGCAGTGAGAAAGTAACCTACGATCCTATCGGCAGCAGTGAAGGCACCATGCGGATTGTACGCGGCGGGATGTGGCCGTATGCAGATACTGCTGCATTCGACCGCTATGCCTATCACAATGACTTCCATTGCAATTACGTAGGCTTCCGCTTGGTGTTGCCAATACCGTCAAATAAGCTCCCAGCTCCGCAAATCGAATCCGCCCCGGCCCCAATCGATTAGTTTGCTGCGTCTTAGGTTAGAGCAATGCTCAAACCATCGTAAGCCAACTGCACATGCTGAGGTAGCGTGGCATTCGTCGCGTGATAATCAAGTTCATGCGAGACGTGCGTCAAAAAAGTCTGCTTAGGCTTAATTCGTTCGACAACGGCTAAGGCTTCTTCCAAACAAAAGTGAGTTGGATGTTTGCTGATTCGCAGACAATCCAATACGAGTGTGTCTAAGCCTTCGAGTAAGGCCCAACTATCTTGCGGAATTTCGTTGGTATCTGTGCAATAGGCGACATTGCCGAAGCGGAAGCCGAGAACTTGAAAATGGGGACCATGCAATAAACGTATGGGGGTGACTTTTGCCCCCAATAGCTCAAGTGGTTCCAAAGATAGCGGACGCAACTCCAATTTTGGCGTTGCTCCTTCATGCGTTTGAACTCTTTCCATGAACGCGTAGTCAAACGTGCAGCGAATTCGACTTTCCACAATGGGCTCGCAATAAATGGGTACCGCGTGCCCTAAAGTAAAAGGGAAGAGTCGTACATCATCGAGACCAAGTAAATGGTCTGCATGTTCATGCGTGAAGATGACAGCGTGGGCAATTCCGATTCCTTCGCGGACCAACTGCAACCGCAATTCGGGAGGTGTATCGATCAGCAAGTTTCCCTGCGGCAACCCCACGATAGCCGCACATCGAGAACGCTGGTTTTTAGGGTCTCCGCCAGTACAGACGGGGCATCCGCAACCGATCGTGGGCACACCAACACTGGTGCCAGTTCCCAGCAAAATCATCTCCCCGGTGATATCCCGGGTCTTAAAAATCTTCGGCATGCTCCATCCTTTGACGCCTGATTTGCCCAAAACGAACACAGCTTTCAACGCTGAAAACCTTCGTTTTCTCAGGGTCTGGGTCCATTGTAAATTGCTGGTTCAAATTGCGGAAGTTCGCACCTTCGATTCTGGTCACGAATTCGGCAATAACCTGTATCTGGGACCGTTGGGCAGCCTCAAGTCCCACCTATCCTACACATCTTCTGTCGTATCGAAATCATCTCATAAAACCACCGATAGCTGGGCTTTGTTTAACCCGTAGACGTAGCGCAGCGGAGGCTAGGGGCCGGTAGCTACAGACGCTGCCCCTGAAACCGCTCTCAAAAAAGATCCATCGGCTAAATAGGGCTCAAGCCCCATATCGGTTCGCTTGCGTTCAATCAGCCATTTTCGTAAGTTGTAACGTAACGTGTTATCTAAAGGGCCGGAATGGAGTCCCTTTCGCACCCGATTTCGTTGCCTATCATCGAACGTCAGGGGCGATGCAGTTTGCGATCCAATGAACGTAGAATGAACTCTAGCTTGAGTGAAATACATGAGCCATGATGCGACGGCCCCAATGTTATCCCCAATGACGACTTCATCCAGCCAGACACGAAGCAAAGTCCCAGCCATTATTTTGCTATTGGCCGCGATCATAGCGGGCGGCGCGATTGGCTGGTGGATATTGGGATCTTCCGATGCCCCAAGCTCGACTTACTCTTGGGCTCCACCCAATGGTTTAGAACCGAAACGAGCCTTCGGCTACTTGGAAAAGATCTGTGAATTTGGACCTCGCCCGAGCGGCACGCCTGCGATCGAGAAACTTCAAACCTATTTGATCGAGCATTTCAAATCGATCGGCACAACTGTGGAAACGCAAGAATTCGAAGTGCGACACCCACTCGATGGAAGTCCGGTAACGATGAAGAACATCATCGTCCGCATCGCCCCCGAGCTCAAACGCAGAGTTCTGATTTGTACGCATTACGATACCCGTCCGTTCCCAGACTATGACCCCGTCAATCCCCAAGGTGTTTTCATAGGAGCCAATGATGGTGCAAGTGGCCCTGCCTTGTTCCAAGAGATTGCGCCCCAATTAATGAAAATGGATTTGAAGGTTGGTGTCGACTTAATCATGTTCGATGGTGAAGAACTGATCTTTGAAAATGATGGAACCAAGGGAGAGTACTTCTTAGGCTCCAAACATTTCGCTACACGGTATGTCAGCGATCCCAAAGATTTCACTTACGAAGCTGGTATCTTGGTCGATATGATCGCCGACAAAGAACTGCAATTGTACTACGAACGAAACAGTTATGATTTCGCTCGCAACCTGGTGCGCGATGTTTGGAGCATTGCAGCGAAAATGAAAATCCGTGAATTTGTTGCACGAACGCGGCATACGGTTCGAGACGATCATCTCCCCCTCAACGAAATAGCTCGCATCCCAACGATCGACATCATCGACTTCGATTACCCTCGACCTTCGACACGCGGTCAGAAGTATTGGCATACCGAACAAGATATCCCTGAAAATTGCAGCGGGGAATCGATTTGCAAAGTGGGTGCGGTATTGCTGGAATGGATCAAAGGGCTGAAGTAAACCCAATGGTTAACGAGTCTCAAAGACTCGGCTTAACTCAACTCGTTTCCAAACAAAACATCTAAGATTGCCATGATATGGCTCATGTTAAACTTGCGATCGCGTCCCAGGGAGGCTCGCCCACTTGCTGCAAGTTTCTGCGTATGTGCGGTGCAGTGAATCAAGAGGTAACTCTGCAGAGCCTGAAATCGCAACGACCAATCTCGTCAAATATTCTCTGAAGAACTCCTGGAAAGCTGGCTCCAGTGCGAAAAAACGGGCCTCATTCTCCCACCGCACTCGACAGAAACTCCCGACGATTTTCTTCTCTGCCAGAAATTCTCGATAATGCCATCGCAGAGCCCCGAACAAGCCAGGAAAACAGGCGGCAATCAAATCTTCGTGCAACAAAACCAACGCCTCGCGGACCGCCGCATTCCCATATTGAGATGGTAACCAAAAACAATCTAACTGAGTTCGAACCAAACTTTGAACTAACTTCTTTTGGTTCATTTCAATATCAATGTCATCCGCTCGAACATTGGCTCGTGGATCACAAATACTCGCATATCTCTGAAACACTGGTTGCTGAAGAGAAGCGATCATTTGATTTATTAGAACCGCATCAACAACATAATCATCCACACACATGTACCGCAGCGAATCTGCAAGAGTAAAACTATTTCTACACACTCCCATTTCGTGGAGAAAAAGGAGATATCGATACGTTGGGAAATCACACCCACCCAACTGTTCGATATACCTTTCACAACGGCACAGAACATGTTCGACTGTAAGTGGCCAGATGTCTGAATATGAATGAACGATTGAGTCGCGCAGGTTCACAAGATAGTTGCGAAGCGTAGTCGCAGCGTTCGCCCTCGATAAATCGTTGGCCATACTAATCTCCCAGGGACAACTTTACCGAGTATCGCCAGCCAATTAGCGCCGAAGCAAATATAAAATGAAGGAGGTTAGACCAGCGAATTTATACTCTGCATCGACGTAATGTTCGATGACATAGAAGGCGAAGTAATAGAATCGACAGAATGCCCAGATGGCGATCACCAATAACAAACCTACGCGCCAATCGGGCGCGTAGGCCAGTAACATTGCAGCTGCCAATATGCCGAGCAGCAAGAACAATAAGCCTTTGATGATGATGGCCCGATGACTTTTCAAATCGCCTAGAAGTTTAGTCATCGGGGCGTTATCTCACTTTCTTATCGACCACCTGGCGGAACATACTTTGCTAACCAAGCAAAGACTTCTTGATGCCAGAACTTCGAGTTCTGAGGCTTGTTGACCCAGTGACCTTCGTCAGGGAAATTCACCATGCGCGAAGCGACACCTTGGCGTTGCAACGAAGTGAACAATTCATGCCCTTGCCCAATTGGGCAACGGAAGTCGAGATCGTTGTGGATCACAAGCATGGGTGTCTTGAACTTGCCGAGGTTGCCGGCTTTGGTATGTGGCGAGAACTCGCGGTACTTCTCTGGCTTCTCCCAAGGAAGTCCACCATGTTCATATTCATCAAACCATTGTTCGTCAGTGGTTCCCCACATGCTCTCAAAATTCCAAACGCTGCAATGAGTGATGAGGCATTGGAATCGGCCTGTATTGACCGCGAACCAATTCATCATGTAGCCACCGAAGCTCGCGCCAGCTGATCCGATACGAGTGCTGTCGGTCCAAGGCTGCTTCTCGATGTAATCAGCCCCAGCCATTAAGTCGCGATAACACTTTCCACCCCAATCGCCAGAGATCTCATCGACATATTTCTGCCCGAAGCCCGTACTTCCGCGTGGGTTTGGCAATACGACCACATAGCCTTGAGCGGCCCAGAGTTCGGGACACCAGCGGAACGACCAACCATCTTCCCAAGCTCCTTGCGGACCACCGTGAACCAGATAAGCGATTGGCCAACGTTTGGCGGGATCAAATCCTGGTGGCTTCAAGATCCACATTTGCATGTTGCCCCCTTCGACTGGGACATCCACACTTTCAGGACGAGGAAGATTAAGCTCTGCCAACAGCTTGTCGTTGGCATGACTCAACAAAAGCGGCTTGCCCGAAGGAACAACGCCTTTGTCATTGGCTTGAATAAGTTGCACATAGATCTCAGCCGGTGAACTCATCAAACTCTTGGAATAGGCAACCACAGTCCCTGTTACAGACAGCGAAGTTATCTGTCCACGATCCGTTCCGAATGGGGCAGGTTTTGCATCCGCAAGTTGCACCGAGTAGATTTTGCGTGCCCCGTTTTCTTCAGTGGTAAACAAGATCGACTGATTGTTCACCCATTGGAAATCATCACAGGTTCGATCAAGTTCAGCGGTTAAACTTTTCGGTTCCGATGTAAACTCACCAGACTCAGAAATATCAACCACCATCAACTGCCAACGGTCTGCTTCATAGCCAGCGATCTTTTGAGCTCGATAGGAGAGCTTCTTTCCATCGGGACTCAACTTCGCATACACATCCGCAGCAGGATTCTTGGGAGTCAATGTCTCCCATTCTTTGGTTGGAGATGCAAGATCGACCCGGCATAGATCGTAGTTTGTGCTCCACGATTCGGCGGTGGCAGGAGCTGCCGAGAAAATCAAATGCGTATCATCTTGCGAGAACGTAAAGTCATCACCCACGCTAAAGGTTGTGGAGGTCGCATACGCATCGCGATCACCTGGGGTCACATCACGGCAATTGGAACCATCGGCATCACATACAAACAAATGTTGACGGCGATCTTCAACATAACTGTCCCAGTGGCGATAGAACAATTTGCCAAACACTTTGGCTTTCACTGGATTGGCTTCGATTTCGTCGCTCTTAGCTTTGTTCTTTTCGTCGCTTTCTTTGGGACTCAGCTCGCTGAATTCTGGATACACAGCAGAGACGAATGCGATCTTGCTGCCGTTGTGCGACCAAATCGCAGTGGAAGCCCCAGTGCTCAATGTTGTGATCTGCTTTGCTTCGCCGCCCGAAATATCAATCACCCACAATTGGCTCGAACCACTGCGACTCGATTCGAAGAGAATCTTTTTACCGTCCGGCGACCAGCGTGGATGGCGATCGCTTTTACCTTGCGAATTTGTTAACTGACGGGGTGGAGTCTTGCCATCCACGGCTGCCAGCCACAAGGAAGTTGAGGTTTTATTGGAAGCCAAATCCACATTGCTCACTTGATACACCACCAGATCGCCTTGCGGACGAACCTGCGGATCGGCCACACGTTGAAATCGATACAGGTCTTCAATAACCATCGGTCGCGGCGAAGCGACTTGGGCTGGTGCCACAGGCGTTGT
>JAFLCP010000016.1:45960-55083 GCA_017303505.1 Planctomycetota bacterium
CGGGAGTTGGGGTAGGGGCTGGAGTTTGACCGGAAAGTTCAGAGCTGATTTGACTCATGAAACCAACACAAAGGAAAGCAGGAATTACCGAAGAATAGGCCGTCGCCATAAGGGAAGCATACCACGTGCGTTTCATGAAGGGCTCCGCGAACGTTCGGGGACAGTTGGGCATCTCGAGATACGGGTCCTACGGCAGAAACGACTTATGGTTCGCGCTAGTGCGATCCAGAGCCGAGACACTGATCCAAAGCCGGATCAGGTGTTTCTGGATCACCATGGTCCCGGATCACGACAGTCCCGGATCACAATGGTCACCGCATACCCGCAAGGCTTAAGTAAGGACAAAAGCAGTCTGCCATTAATGCCCAAATTCCTCAACTAGGGACAGGAGAGAAATGCCCATTTTTTCAGGGAAAAATGGGCGAGTTCGGGTGCTTACTCACCCCATTCCGATCGTAAAGACTAAGCCATTTTTGAGGCCACCCTTTACCGCTTGCGTTTCTTGCTTCGATTTGCCTCACCCGGAGACTGTGACTTCAAGAAGGCATCGAATTCAACAGGCAGCCGACTTTCGAAAAACATCGCTTTACCCGTTACCGGATGATCGATCCCCAAAGTCAACGCATGTAAAGCGATTCGACGCGCCGGCCAATGCTTATGGGGCTCTCGATCCCGTGCATAACGCTCGTCGCCCAATAGCGGATGCCCCGCCTCGGCAAAATGAACGCGAATTTGGTTTCGCCTCCCTGTCTCCAACCAGACTTCAACATGGGTGGCATCTTCATAACGCTGCAAAACGCGATAATGGGTGATCGCATGCTGACCCGTTTCTTCATCGTCAGTTGAGAATCGATTGAGATGCTCATCCGTCGCCAAAAAACTGTCGAATGTGCCACGATCCTTTTCGATAACCCCATACACCAAGGCATGATATTGCCGCTTCGGCTTTCGCGCGGCAAATTGATCGCGCATCCTCTCCGCCAACTCGACGCTTTTGGCAAACACCAAAATCCCAGAGACACCACGATCTAAACGATGAACGACAAATGCTTCTTCGGCAGGATGCCGGCGCTGTAACATGCGATTCAAATCGCTGATAACGGTACGACTTTCTCGCATAGCCGTCGGCACAGTAAGCAGGGCAGGGGGCTTATGCACAATGACAATCGCTTCATCTTCGTAAACGATTTCCACCGGCAATCGCTTATCGGCAACCGGTCCCTTCACTTTCACGGGTGGCGGTGTGTAATCGATCTCGATCCAGTCCCCCTCCTCCAAAAACCTAGCCCCCCGTGTATCGACCCGGCGATTTACTTTTACGGCCCCATCGCGAATCGCATGCATACATTGCTGACGAGGAAGTTGCAGTAGTTGCTGAACCAATGCCTCTAATCGCCGCGCGGGTGGTGGAATTTGACTGCTGATTTGCAGCGTTTTGCGTATTGCCTTATCGGACATCATGGAAGATCGCGGAGCACCTAAGTGAAATGGCGAGCAAGATAAATGGCTAGCAAATTAGCCTGGAGCCAACCCCATTATTACCTAGGGCGCATGAAAAAGCCCATTCAAGGAAACCGTTCAAAGATGGGCAGCTCTTTGACGCATGTTTCCTCGAATGGGCTCCTGACAAGAACCCGCAAGGGACCGATTTAGCCCATTGCAGGTCGGAGAGGGAGGATGGAATAACCGTAAATTATCACAAGCTCCGAATGCTTTCAATAGTCCTGGGGGATTTTTTTCCGAAAAAGCCAGGGTAAGGGGGATTAACGCCCCTTTCCTAATTTAACATGCCGATAGAAAATAATTGAAATGGGTGGTGCGAATTGCTATCCTGTTGTCCCAAGTGCCCAATTTAGGGCCCAATTCCCACCTCCCACACAAGATTCACCCACCTGTTCGATCGACTTCGTAGAGCGAACTAACGACTAGAACGCTCTCCCCCTACCCACGTCCACTCAATTTAGCTTGAGTCCGACCCAGAATCGAAATGCGCTAGGAGCCCATCCATGCTGACGTTTTTCTCCAAACCGGTGGCTGACAAATTCTGTGACGGTGTCGCTCGCCGTGATTTTTTGAAAGTAGGTGGCATGGCGCTAGGCGGGCTTACATTGCCCCAAGTTCTCGCAGCGGAAGCTAAGGCGGGAATAAACACCAATCACAAAGCCGTGATCAATGTGTTCCTTCCGGGCGGCCCACCCCATCAAGATATGTTCGACCTCAAGATGGACGCGCCCGCCGAGATTCGCGGTGAACTCCGCCCCGTGAAAACCAATGTGCCTGGTATCGAAATCTGTGAGCTGTTTGCTGGCCTAGCCAAACGAATGCAACATTGCTCCATCATTCGCTCGGTCGTTGGGGCTGAGGGGCCACATTACAGCGAGCAATGCATTACTGGTCGTGGCGAACGCAATCCACCGGCCGGCGGTTGGCCTTCATTTGGTGCTTGGATCAGCAAACTGCAGGGCCCAGTCGATCCCGCAGTACCTCCACATCTAAGCTTGATGTACAAAACCGACCATGCTCCTTGGGGTGAACCAGGGAAAGGTGGTTTTTTGGGAATGGCACATGCTCCATTTCGCATGGTCGGTGGACGCGGCGAGGTCTCCAAACTCGATAACATGATTTTGAAGGATGTCACGCTCGATCGTCTAAATGACCGACGTCAATTATTAACTTCTCTCGATCAATTCCGACGCGACACGGACCGCACCGGTGCCATGTCGGGCCTCGATGCCTTTACCGAACAAGCCTTGGGCATTCTGACCAGCAGCAAACTGGCAGATGCGATGGACCTCAGCAAAGAAGATCCAAAAATCGTGGAACGCTACGGCAAAGGGATGTCGGAATTCCATGCCGATGGTGCTCCGCGCATGAACGAGAACTTCTTAATCGCTCGTCGCTTGGTGGAAGCCGGGGCACGCGCTGTTTCGCTCAACTTTAGCCGTTGGGATTGGCATGGCGGCAACTTTGATCGCTGCCGCGAAGACATTCCTCGCCTCGACCAAGCCCTGTGTGCGTTGATCGACGATTTGGTCGAAAGAGGACTCGATAAAGATGTGTCGGTTGTCGTGTGGGGCGAGTTTGGTCGTACCCCAAAAATCAACAAGGACGCCGGTCGCGACCATTGGCCCCAAGTTTCCTGTGCCTTGCTAGCTTGCGGCGGCATGCGACATGGACAAGTGATCGGTGCCACAAACCGCTTGGGTGAGTATGCCACCGAACGACCTACAACGTTCCAAGAGATCTTGGCTACCTTGTATCACCAGATGGGTATCGACTTAAACTCGGTACGCGAGTTCGATTTGCGCGGCCGCCCTCAATATCCGGTCGATGCGGGTGTAAACCCGATGAAAGAACTCGTCTGAGTGGTCTCGATATCAAGCCGGTATTTCGATTAGAATTCCAGCCGTAAGACAAATCACTATACGGGAGCCAACCGTTCCCGGATCTTTCGGCGGGAGTTTTTCGTAATGGCATTCGGTTTCGGAATCATCGGCTGCGGCATGATCGCCAATTTCCACGCGCGGGCAATTGCAGAGATTCGCGGTGCCAAACTGGTAGCCTGCTACAACCGCACTTCAGATCGCGCTCAACAACTGGCTGAGAAGTTTGGCTGCGAGGTAGAATCTTCCTTAGAGAGTTTACTCGCTCGTCCCGATATCGACGCCATTACCATTTGCACCGCCAGTGGTGCACACATGGAACCAGCCGTTGCAGCCGCCAAAGCCGGTAAACATGTGATCGTCGAAAAGCCTCTCGAAGTTACGTTGAAACGCTGCGACAAGATCATTGAAGCTTGTCGCGAAAACAAGGTCCAATTGGTGACCATCTTCCCATCGCGGTTTCATCATTCTGCACAACTTCTCAAGAAAGCGGTTGACCAAAATCGTTTTGGCCGCTTGGTCTTGGGTGACGCTTATGTCAAATGGTTCCGCACTCAACAGTATTACGATAGCGGTGCTTGGCGCGGGACATGGAAGTTGGATGGTGGCGGTGCATTGATGAATCAAGCGATTCACAGCGTCGACTTACTGCTCTGGCTCATGGGGCCCGTTGTCGAAGTCAGCGCTTACACCGACATGCTCGCACATGAACGCATCGAAGTGGAAGATGTGGCTGTGGCCACGCTCCGTTTTGCCAACGGCGCCGTAGGTGTCATTGAAGCTTCAACGGCTGCGTTTCCTGGAGCCCTCAAGAAGATTGAAATCAGTGGCTCACAAGGTTCTGCGGTATTGGAAGAAGAGAACATTATTCGCTGGGAGTTTGCCAAACCGACAGCCAAAGACCAACAGATTCGCGACGAAATGGCCTCGCGCACCAAAACCGGCGGTGGTGCTGGCGATCCAGCCGCCATTGGTCATCATGCTCACCGCGAATTGCTTAAAGACTTTATGTCCGCACTAAAAGCGGGCCGACCTCCGATGATTGACGGAGCCGAGGGGCGGCGTTCGGTAGAACTCATTTTAGCCATTTACAAATCTGCCCAGACCGGCAAGCCCGTGAAACTGCCGTTGGCTTCCGATCCGGTCCTCAAGTCCAAAACGAAATAACTTTTCTCACATCGTATTTTTATTCAGAGCGTACGGAGAACTCATGCTCGCTAAAGATATCAAGACTGGTGCCGTTGTTGTGTTCGAAGATAGTCCTGTGATGATTGAAAACATCCACGTTCAAACGCCATCGGCACGCGGCGCAGCAACGTTGTATAAGTATCGTGCACGCAATCTCATCACTCGCAACAAAGTGGATATTGTGCTCAAGGGGACGGATTCATTGCCCGAAGCCGATTTCGCCAAACGTGTTGTGAAATTGATGTATCGCGATCCAACTCATTTGCATCTGATGGACGTCGAAAACTATGACCAGTTCCAACTGGCTATGGAAGACGCTCCAGATCAGATCCCGTACGTCACAGAAAGTCTCGAAGGCATGTACGCTTTGATCTATGAAGATCGATGCGTTGGGCTGCAACTGCCAAGTGCTGTCGACTTGGATATTGCAGAGTGCGATCCTGCAGTCCGTGGCAATTCGGCAACAGCTCGTACCAAAACTGCCAAACTCGAAACCGGCTTGGAAATCAAGGTCCCTGAATACATCGAGCAAGGAGAGCGCGTTCGCGTCAACACGCTCACCGGCGAGTTTGTCTCACGAGCTTAGTCGACTTCACGATTAACTCAATGTGTGATGCAGGTGCAAAGGGATGCTGCACCTGCATTTTGTCATTCCTAAGGATGGTTGCAATCATGAAACGGTATCAAAAATCGGATTCACAGCTCGTTGCGTGCCTCGCCTTGGTCGCTTGGCTCGGCTTAGGAATTCCACTCGCAGCTCAACAGCCACCCTCACCATTTCGCAATCCCCTTCGTGGGACAGGAACCACTCCAGCTCCTATAGGCAAACCAGCGACCGAATTGAAGGTCGTCAATGATACGGATGCGATTGTTATCTGCCCCAAAGTATGGCATGCAGAACTGAAACCATGGTTGGTCCATCGAGAACAGCAAGGGCTTACGATCTCGATTCTCGACACACTTGCATCACGCGATGAACTGAAACAAAAGATTCAGAGTATCGCCGCAGCAAATCCCCAACGCCTGAAGTATCTGCTATTGATCGGTGATGTGGCGAGCACCGAAGTAATCGCTTCTGGTGATTTCAGCCAAACGATACCGACCTATTACGTCGATTCGAAAGCGATGGTCCGCTTCGGAAGCGAACCGCATATCGCCACCGACAATCCTTATGGTGACCTCGATCAAGATGGATTGCCAGAACTCGCAGTTGGCCGCATCCCCTGCGACAATGAACTTGAATTGCGCTCGTGGATTACACGGTTGATACAATATGAAAAGAACAATGACTTTTCAGAATGGCGACGTCGAGTTCACGTCGTCGCGGGCGTGGGCGGCTTTGGCGTTCTCATTGACTCTGCTGTGGAAATGACCGCCAAACAATTCCTGAGCCAAGGCATTCCGCATGGCTATTCGATTTCGCTCACACAAGCGAGTCCAGCCAGTCCGTATTGCCCACCGCCTTCCGAATTCGCGAACACCACCATCAAACGCTTTAACGAAGGTGGACTCTTCTGGATCTATATGGGACATGGCAATATCCGTCATCTCGATTTCATTCGGGATGAAGACCGATGGCACTGCATTATGGATGAACAATGCCTTGCACAAATTCAACCGGGAGCCAAATCGCCGATCGCGGTCTTTCTCGCTTGCTACACAGGTGCTTTTGATGCCAAAGAAGATTCGATCGCAGAACGCTTGATCAAACAACCCAATGGTCCCATCGCTGCCTTAGCCGGCTCGCGTATGACAGGGCCCTACGGCATGAGCGTAATGGGAAGCGAAATGTTAGAAATTTGCTTCGAAGATCGCTGTGAAACACTAGGCGATATTTTGCGACAAGCCAAGTGTCGCTCGATGACCAAAGCCGAAGTGGATGCCACTGCATCTCCTAAGGGAGACGACAAACGCCAATGGATCGATCGCCTTGCTACTGCGTTGAGCCCCAGCAATCATGATCTCGATCAAGAGCGATTTGAACATGTCCATATGATGAATCTTCTCGGTGATCCGATGCTGCGAATCCACCATCCAGAACCCATAACGCTCACTATCGAATCCTCGGCGGAATCATCGAGCACGCTCAAAGTGCGTGGACACTCGCCGCTGGATGGGCTGCTCACACTCGATCTCATCGTCCGGCGAGATCGCGTTCCCGATGCTGCAAAGCAGGCGATACAAACTCAGAAAAAATCAACGTCAACCAATGGAGACACACCGTCCGATCCTCCGATCACCAAAACGGAGATTTACGAACTAGCCAATCAACCGACGCTTGCCCATCATTCCATGATGATCAAAGCAGGTGAATTCGAGACGGAGATTCAAATTCCAGCTGAAGCCAAAGGGGCGTGTGCGATTCGCGCCTTCGTCGAATCCGAAGCGAATTGGGGACTCGGAGCTCATGAACTCACCATCCGAACGCCCAAAAAATGAAACTCTCCTCGGCATTTTCTCGCTCGTCAAGCGATAAAAATGGAGGAGAGTGAGTGGTGTCAGTTTGATGGTGCATCCTTGCATTCAACTCCTATTGTGGCAGGCTCTTATCGACCGATGCTGAACGAGTAACGACCGCTGCGAGTTTGAATCGAACCCTGGAAGCCATTACCGTTATTGCCGATGTTGTTTCCTCCGTTAAAGCCGATACCATTGTTGCCGAAGTTACTTCCACCGTAGTAGCCAACACCTCCAGGTGTCGAGCGATAGTAGCGAGTTTCACTTCGCCACGAATCATCATAGTGACGATTCCAATCATCGCTGAATCTCGAATCATATCGCGAGTCGAACCGCGAGTCATAACGCGAATCAAATCGTGAATCGAATCGATCGCGATTGCCATAGCCACTACCGTAAGGTAGACCTCCCGCTACACCACAATCCAAAGGATCCACCGTCACACGACGCAGAGCCAATTTCAATTCAGTAAACCGTCTTGCCAAAGTATCAGCTTGAACTCGCAATGTATTGTCATTGCGGCGATTGGTTTCGATCAACACCACCGATTGCACTCGCTCATGCAGAACGTCGAGTTCATTCATGAGTTGGCTCACTTCACCGGGGCGCGATGAATTGATCTGCAATAGGTTAACCATCTCACCGGCAACTCGCTCCAGGCGAACGGCTTGTTCGATGGAGTAGCGATTGTTGACAACTCGTTCCATGCGTCGACGCAAGTCACGAGCTGCATTTTCAACCGTGCGAGCTGGCCCAACAGCTCGATCCCATTGTCCTGCATAAACCAAGGAACTGATGTTGGTAAAGATTCCGGCTAGGCCGAAGACGACAAGTAATCGGATCATTCCCCTCATGGCTTTGGTCCTCCCTAAAATTCGCTTGAGGCGAACCTGACCGCGTTGTCAGCTTACTGGGGCTGGCTCGAGAACGTTTCGAGCAGTGCTACAGGTTCATGATTTTGTACTTATTCGAATTCCGTGCCAATTCGCAACAAAATCGCGACACAACACCACAAACCCTTACCAATAAACGACTTAAGGCCGCAGGAATATTTTTCCCTGCGGCCTTAGCTAGAGTGCATCCTCAAACATGACATCAAAATGACCAATCAAGCGTCGCAAAAACGCGACGCTATTTATCACTGGCAGGATCGAGCTTTGGAGCTGGCTCGGCCCCCTTCTTTTCATCGCCCTGTTTTTCCTCAGCGTTTTTTTCATCGTCCGGTTTGATGCTCAGAACCAAACGGACCGGCGTTTGCTCGGGAGGAATTCGATCGGTGTAAGCGGAAAACAACAATGACGAATTGGCTTGGCTCGAACGAATCGGCAAATCGAGTGTTGCGGTTGTGAAATTGGAAACGCAAATCAGGTCCCCACTTTCCGCCAGATATTGCTCTGTCCCCGTATCAGGATCTTTCCACATTCCACTCCCTGCAAAGACCCAGTCCATATCGAGAGTTTTTTCCGTCCCAACTTGCCGAACCCACTCTTGAGCTAACACTCGTTTTTTGTTGCCCTTGTCATCCACATACAGAATCTCAATTTTGATTTTCGAGCCATTCGCAGGTGTATAAGTTGGCTCGAACTTAACCGGACTTCCCGCCTTGGCTCCAATCGCCAGGAGTCCAGCATGCACATATTGCGCTTTAGTGAGCAAGCCGATAACCGATTCATGTTCTTTGGTTCCGGCTGGGCAAGCAAACATTTCCAGTTGCCCTAAACGCAGGGCCACATAGCCGTCAACCACAACGCGTTTATTCTTGACATCGAGCCAAATGCGAGCATCTTTGGCTAAGCGTGTCATGCCCGGCGGAGGCCCGAAAACTCGAGCAACTTTTTGTTCTAAAGTGGTTCGCTTTGGCCAGGCCATCGACTCCTCCGTAGCAGGAGTCGTTTCCTGCGCCGGATCGTTTTTTGCTTCCTCTTGTTGGGTTTCTTCAGTCTCTTTTGCAGGCTCCTGTCCTGGCTCTTGTGCCAAGGCCACTGCCGACAAACAAGCTACCCATAGACCGCACAACATGCTGAGGAAATGTGTTCCCAAATATCGCTTCATCCTTACATTCCTTTCGTGTTCTCGATGGAGCCCCGATGCATAT
>JAFLCP010000016.1:55099-70969 GCA_017303505.1 Planctomycetota bacterium
ACCGCCATTTGGATAGATACCCAATGATTACCCAAATTGGCCAACTGCCAAAGAGAAAAACTGGAGGGATACCCAACTACAATCGTTCCAGAACATCCAAATTTCGGCCACGATTTGCCCAGTGCTCTCTTGTCCATCTCCCCGCTTTTCCCACAATTCGGCCCCATATCGGACAGCATACCCCATGGGCTGCTTTGTGTAGATTTCGGTCCATTCTCGCTTGATCCACTCGTTCGATGAACGTCCGAACCGCACGATTTATCAGGTTTTTTGGCTCTATTCCGCTGTCAGACAAACTTTCGATTCGCCCACGAACCGAGATGGGTGCCAGTTGGGTGTGAGAGTATCGGGGCTAGCACAAGAGAGTCAAAATCAGCAAAATAGTGAACTTGTAGTGGAGCACACTTGCGCATCCTAGAAAGCAATGTCCTATGGCCATCGAAAATAAGCCGCTCGAAAAATCTTCCGCACGCAAAGACAAAACGAGCAAGAAAACGAAGAAGCATCAGGTGGAAAAAACACCATCGCCTGCCCGCGATGTCGCTTTAACCGACTGGCTGCGAGCTGCCAACATTGAGCCTGCCCATATTCGCTCCCGGCTCTTAACTCAAACGACACCCAAGAAGTTAGCCCAAGCTGCATTAACTCGACTACAACAATACAGCTGGGGACTAAGCCCACTGCGAGTTCAGCGTTTCGAACAGATGCTCGCAGCTTTGCAGTGGATGATCGAATCGGAAACAAGCGAACGTTCCGAAGAAACCGAAGAGCCTTCGCTCCCTTCCTCATTGCAATGGGTTTTTCAAGAAACGCCACTACGAACGCTGCATGCGGAGACAATGTTGGGTGCTGCGGCATTGGCAACCTGTTGGCCCTGGCTGCAAAATCTGGATGCGGAGTGGATCGACAATATTCGCAACGGCTGGATTGATTCTCTTGAAGTAGCCCACCGTCTGCCCGCAGAAGATGTGGACATGATCAGTTGGTTGATTACCCATGTCGAACTTCCCATGATATTTGCTGCGTGGGGCGAAGACTCGCGGATGTCAAAATCATGGGGCGAGACGGCTGCGCATTCTTTGCATGAAACGGTGACTGCTGCCAAAGACGATGCAGCCGCCTGGATCCAAAGTGGTGGACGTCGCTTGCGAGCATCAATGTCCGTCGCGATTCGCTCCTTGAATTGGTGCGAAGCTTTGGGGCTCACTCCGATCGACAGCGAATTTAAGAAGGGCTTTTCGAACCTGCTTCTGGAAACATTGCGATGGACGAGAAAAGATGGCTCGCTGCTTCTTTCGCCGCATCGCGCGTACGCAGGCGAAGTCTTTGACGAATTTTGGTCTTTGGCATTTCGCATCGCCGGGCGTCCTAAAGGGCTCGGCACTTTGCTGTCCGCGCGCCTCCCCAAACGATCCGCTGCCACGCTACCAGCCACAGCAGACGCTCCGACTAAAAAATTGGCCGCTCCGACATCCTATTGGACCAATGGTGAAGCGGGTGTGATGCAACGCGATTGGGAATCGCATGGATCGCGCGTGGCGGTCGACTACTCCGTCGATCCTCTGCTGCTGGAAATTGTAGGTATCAAAGGCGAATCTTTGGTAGCCGGCCCTTGGAGTTGCACCGTATGGTGCGATGAGCGTGAATTGCCAATCACCAATTCATGGCAAGAAGTCTGCTGGTTCTCAGAAGATGATGTCGATTACTTGGAACTCGAAGCCCATTGCGACGACCATTGCAAAATCCAACGCCAAATTTTGTTCATTCGCGAAGCCGGAATCGTCTTGTTGGCTGACGCGCTGATGGGGTCCCGCAAGGCGAACTGGCGGATTCAATCGACCTTACCGTTAGCGGGTGACTATCAGGTTGAACATACCGAAAAGACGCGCGAGTGTTGGTTGACATCTGAAGGCAAACGTCAAGCCTTGCTGGTGCCATTGGCCAGCGGCGAATGGCGACGTCAAGTTTCTCCACATGAATTGAGCGTGGAAGATGGCTGGATCTGTGTGCAACATTCTTCGGAATCACAGAATCTTTATGCACCGCTGGTAATGGCAATTCGCCGCGAACATCAAAACGCTCCATTGACATGGCGACCACTGACGGTGGCAGAAAACCTTCAATTGGTGTCGCCCGATGTAGCAGTTGGCTATCGTCTACAATTAGATCGAGCTCAGTGGATTTTTTATCGTTCGCTTGGGACTCCCGTTCCGCGCACGCTGCTCGGTTGCCATACTGCGGCTGATTTCTGTGCGTGCAGCTTTGATTACAAGACGGGCAACACCGATTCTTTGATTGAAGTTAGCGGTGCGGATGATGACGAAGAAGAAACAGATACTTCAGTCAAAGCTTAGGTTGGCGATCGTCATCGCATCCATGAACTATTATTAACTGAGGCGAGGCGGTTTTGTGACAAGTGATGAAGCTCTGCGTATTCGAATCGCGGACAACTTGGCTCGTGTCCGTCAACGCATGGCGGATGCCGCGCATCGAGCAGGCCGGCCCGTCGACTCGATTCGACTGCTAGGCGTTACCAAATATTCCTCTCTGTTGGAAACACGTTTGCTCTTCGAAGCTGGCTGTCATGACTTGGCGGAAAGCCGACCCCAAGATTTGTGGGACAAAGCGAAAGAGCTAACCAGTCCCGATCTGCGTTGGCACTTCATCGGTCATATGCAACGCAATAAAGTTCGCCGCACCCTGCCACTGCTTCATCTGTTGCACTCACTCGATAGCGAACGTTTGCTTCTGGAATTAGAAAACGAAACCGCCAAACTAAATCGCAAACTTAAAGTGCTTCTCGAAATCAATATCTCCGGTGATGAATCAAAAACAGGCCTGGCTCCTGCCTCGGTAGAAATGATTCTTGATCGAGTTCTTGAAACACCGCACCTAGAGCTGTGTGGTTTTATGGGAATGGCTGGGCTGGGAACCGATAATGATTCCGCTCGCCCTTGTTTCGAACGGTTGCGTCAATTGCGTGATACACTGCAAACAAAATATCCAACTCTCCAGCTTGGTGAATTGTCGATGGGGATGAGTGGAGACTTCGAGGCTGCTATTGAGGCAGGTTCCACAATGATCCGCGTTGGTTCGGCGTTGTTCGAATAGAATGTCGAGATGTGATGCGGAATAACGGACTATCGCAAAGGTTGGATTCTCATGGCGATTGATTGGACTGAGGAACCTCGCGGCATTATCGTGCCACTGCATGTTCAACCTGGCGGAAGAAAAAATGAAATACGAGGTGAGCAAGCTGGTGCGCTAAAACTCAGCGTGACAGCGAAACCGGAAAATGGAAAAGCCAATGAAGCGGTGATCGAATTGCTTTCGAAAATCTGGCGATTGCGCAAATCTCAAATCCATATTCTCAGCGGTGACACATCGCGACAAAAACGCATCTTAATTTCCGAAATTACTTCGGACGAATTCTCGGCCAAACTGCAAGCCTGTTTAGATCATGCGAAATAGGTCGAACGCTTGGCTTCGTTTAACCCGTAGCCAAAGCGCAACGGAGGCTAGGAATCGGTGGGGATAGACGTTCCCCCTGACTACGTTCTCAAAAAAATGGGTAGGATAAACATGACTTTATCCCACTGCCAATCGTGACGATTCTTCACAGCTCGGTTGCTCACCTGAACTCTCGTCTTTCGGCGCAAGCGATGCTTGGAAGCGTCCAGCCGCCGGCAAATGCCAACGAAATCCCCCTCCCAAAGGGCCAGGCGACCCTCACCACACACCACCATTTAGAAGGATTTCTGGCAGTTCCAGACGTTATCGTCGAGAAACTCCTAGTTGAAACGCGAGGTAAAGAGAACAATAGGGAGTGCGATGTCGTACATTGGGCAGTCGGCAGGCAAGGAAGTCCTACGAAAGTAATATTACGGTCACAAAATGGATTCGTCAGAGAAAAACGAAGACGAACTAAAACTCGATTCAGCTTGGGCTGAATATATGCGCCGTTGCGACGAAGGGGAGAAACTCGATCGTCAAGCATTCGCGAGTCAATTCCCAGAAATCGCCGAACAGCTTTTGGGATTGCTGGAAGCCGCCGATGCTTTGGAAAAAATGGCTGGCCCCAATGGAAGCTTGACCAGTCTTATGAGCGTTGTTCGCTCGCCGGTTCCAACGCCCCCTGTTGGCGATCCGTTAAAGGAGTCGACGCTTCCAGTTCATTTTGATGCCAAACTGATCGATGAGCCGCAAGGCTCAATGGATATCACGGTAGGGGTCGATGTCCGCAAACAACCCGAAGTCGATTTAACGAACGTGCCGACCGAACGGTCTGTCGATACGACGGCACCGAAGTTGCCCATGCGGTTTGGCGAATACACACTTGAAAAACTTCTAGGTCGTGGTGGCATGGGAGTCGTATACCGTGCCAAACAAGATCATCTCGATCGTATTGTGGCCGTGAAGATGATTCGCTCGGGTGCGTTGGCGAGCGAAGATGAAGTACAGCGGTTTTATGCAGAAGCTCGCAGCGCAGCCAAGCTCGATCATCCCAACATCGTGATGGTATATCAGTGCGGTGAATTAGCCGGCCACCATTACTTTTCAATGGACTATGTTCCCGGCACCGACTTGGCCCGATTAATTGAGCAGGGCCCCATCGATCCACGGCATGCGGCCCGCTATGTGCGCGATGTAGCTAAGGCGATCGATTATGCTCATCAACGTGGCGTCATTCATCGTGATCTAAAGCCAGCCAACGTCTTGATTGATTCGGAAGATCATGTGCATGTGACCGACTTTGGACTAGCCAAAGTGGTTGGCATGGATAGCGGCTTGACGCGGAGTGGATGCGCTTTGGGGACTCCGAGTTACATGTCACCCGAACAAGCATTAGGTCGCACCGATCAACATGCGGCAACCACGGATGTCTATTCGCTCGGTGCAATTCTATTTGCTCTATTGGTGGGCAAGCCACCGTTTCAGGGCTCGACGGTAGTGCAAACGATGATGCAAGTGATTCATCGTCCCGCACCTTCTGTGCGGCAATTGCGTGTCGGCATGGATGAAGATCTTAATACGATTGTGGCTAAGTGTCTTCACAAGCAGCCTTCGAAGCGTTATCAATCGGCCGCAGACTTAGCTGCAGAGTTGGATCGCTATCTCAGTGGTCGCCCGATAGAAGCGCGTCCGCAAACACAACTGCAACGCTTCTATCATTGGGCACTTGGTATTCCGTTGCTAGGAGCGTTGGCTGGATACAAGGTACTTGATCCCACGCCTGGTCAACGATTAGCGCAGCGTTGGATGATCGCGACAGCCTTGCTTTTGCCTCTGTTGTTGGCATTGACGTTCGGGTTATCTAATTGGATGGAACAGCAGCTTCCGCGCAAGATTCACATTGCAGGCGGTGAGGCCAATGGAATGTATCATTCGATTGGCCAGAAGTTAGCGGAAAAACTGGAGGGGCATGCGCGGCGCGAAGCCACGGTTCATGCCACGAATGGCTCGCTGGAAAACAGCCAGCTGTTGGTCACCAAGGACTGTGATTTGGCTCTGCTTCAAGCGAGTGCGGTGATCAGCGAAGATATCTCGGTGGTGGCGCCACTTTATTACGAAGCCGTTCATTTGCTAGTGCCTGCAGATTCTCCTGCGGAGAGTCTTGAGGGCTTATTAGGTGGTGGTGCCAAACTTCGCATCTGGCTTGGTTTACCGCAATCTGGCAATCGACAAGCAGCGGAGATGTTGTTGGCAACATGTGGTTTAGATGAATCGAAATATGAAGCGATCAGCGAGGGCTGGGATGCATTGAATAATCCCGAGAAAGTCGACTTAGCTTTTGTGGTCATTCGTGCGGGGCATCAGCGCGTTCGCGATTTGATCGAGAAGAAAGGTTATCGCTTGATTTCGATCGAGAAGGCAACAGACATTGCGCTGGATGAACCTACATTTCGAAGTTTCGACATTGCCGCTGATACTTATTTCACCCACGAGGCACCTCCGATCCGTACTCTAGCCACCACAGCTTTTTTGGCGTGCCGTACGGATGCTCCTGACCGGTTAGTCCGTGAGGCGCTTTACGCCCTGTATGACGGTGGAGAGCCGATCGCCGATTTGATGTCCAAAGACCGAGCTCGCCATTGGCGCGGCCTAGCGTATCACCGAGCGGCGAAGGAGTACTTTGACGATTTGGAAAAATAAACGGCCCAGCAGTGTGAAATTGTTCACGCATCTTTCGTCTATGCCCCATTTTCCCAGGCAAAAAGCTCTCCCCGAACTCGCCCAAGTCAGCTTTTCAAGATTTCACTCTCTGGTTATAATCCGTCTCACCTACGGGGGATTAGCTCAGTTGGGAGAGCGCTTGCATGGCATGCAAGAGGTCATCGGTTCAAGTCCGTTATCCTCCACTTGTTCCAAGTCCTTTAGAAACAACGATTTAAGTTACCTTGCGAAGGTCGCAAGTGCGGGATTTTCCGAAGCAGCCAAAATGGTACGTACCATTTTGCATCGGAGAACATTCCTATGCCGAGACTTTCGACCAAACTTCCGAAGTACCGTAAACACGCCAAAGGACAGGCGTGCGTCACTCTAAACGGCCAAACGCACTACCTAGGACCATATGGTTCTAAGGCATCTAAGATTCAGTACGACCGGCTGGTTTCACAATGGCTGGCATCCGATCGTTCTCCAATGTTTGGAGTGCCAAACGACGATGAGCCGATCACCGTGGTTCAGATTATTCGGCAGTACCGCAAGTGGTGTGAGTCCTACTATCGCGACGAAAACGGCCACCAGACATCTACCGTTGCTCATATTGCAACCACCATGAAACGGTTGCGCACTTGGTACGGCTCTGCGAGTGCCGAGGATTTCACTCCGCTGGCATTCAAGGATTGCATCAGACGGATGATTTCCGAAGGGCTAAGTATTTCCACCGTCAATGCGTCCATCGCCAGGATTCGCCACTTATTTGAGTGGGCGGTCAGTGAGGAATTGATACCGGAACACGTTCACCGAAAACTCTGTACCGTTGCGAATGAAATTCACGGTAAAAGCAAAGCGAAACCAAAGCGAGTAGTCCAAGCGGTCAGTGATACCGACATCGAAGCCACCATACCGCACTTGCCTAGGATGGTTGCCGATATGGTCAGGTTGCAGCGACTCACAGGCGCAAGGCCAGGAGAGCTATGCAACATGCGTGTATGCGAAATCACAGCGGTTGGTGATGTGCTGGTTTATTCTCCAAGCCAACACAAAACGAAGCATCACGGCAAAACTCGAAAGATCGTCATTGCCGGCGCAGCGATCGAGATCATTAAGCCATACCTCGAAGGCGATGTTGGCGAGTTCGTTTTCAGTGCCAAGAAATCTATGGAACAAACACTTGCCGATCGAACCGCCAAACGTGTAACGCCACTGCATCACGGCAACAGGCCAAAGCCAAATCGCAAGATCAAAGCGAGCAATCGATATGTTGAAGCCTCATATCGTCGCTGCATTAAGCGAGCATGCGAAAAAGCCAAAGTCGCACCTTGGAGTCCAAACCAGTTAAGGCATGCAACAGCAAGCCAAGTACAGGCCGAGCTAGGTATTGAAGCCGTTGCAGCGGTTCTAGGTCACTCGAAGATTGATACCTCGAAGATTTACGCCAAGCATAATTTGGAGCTTGCGATCATTGCAGCCAAAGCGATCACAGGAGCTTCCAGCGATGGCAAAGAGTAAAGCGAAGCGTCCGGTTGGCCGGCCAAAGAAACCGAAAACGGCAGTCAAGAAAAATGAAGGCGTATTTCCTCTAAACTATGGAACACTTCACTCTCCAGGCTATCTGAACAACGCGGACAGCGGGCAATTTTTCGACTATGCCAACGAAAAGCTACCTCCACGATTCTTGGCGTATATCCTATCTATTCAATCACAAGTTGAAGCAGTTGAAAAAAACTTATCGCTAGACCATACGGTCGGTGCCTCGATTCGTGAAGAACTCAAGGAGTGCCTAAAGCAACTGGATTTTCTGCGCAAATATGTTGCAAGTACCGTTGAGTGGATGAGCATTGATGATGAAAGGGAGAAAGCATTACTAGATCCAGGCGGAGACAAATTGACCATCATGCGACTAATGGGCTGGTCCTTTACAGCAGGCCAGCTATCTATCGTTGCGCCTCGTCGATTCGACGAACCGAAATATGCGACAGGCGTGAAGGTCAAAACAGGCTCGGAAATTGGTGCACGGCAACGGCGAAAAGCGCGGCCAGCAAAAGAAGCGATCGAACGAGCTTTGCGTTCGGAGATGAAGAAACACGGCAAAAAAACTTTTGCGATCAATAATGCAGCTAAAGCATTTGTTGTGAGCAAGAATACGCTTCGCACTTGGATCAAAGAGCTAAGCATCACTTTCTAGCAATAGTTTCCAAAAGCCTTCTTTGGAAATTCTCCACTTAATAACCTTGCGAATGTAGTTGATTAGTTTCAATCGTTCGCAAAGGTTTCTTCATATGATCGAAATCGACAAAGAGAACTTAGTTCTGCTTTCCGAAGTGCCAAAGATTTTGCCGAAGCGCAACGGCAAAGCGGTCCATCTAAGTGCATGCTATCGCTGGATGCGTTCTGGATTGTCAGGTGTTCGGCTCGAAACCGTTTTGGTTGGAGGTCAGCGTTTTACGTCGAAGGAAGCGTTGAATCGATTCTGGCATCGCGTGACCGCTGTACGTGATGGAGTGCCGATTGAGAAGGCGATCGTTGCGACATCTAAGCCAAACGCCAAGCAAGCCGCAAAAGAGCTTGAAGCATCTGGTTGGTGAAAGAAATTGGCGGGCCGTGGCAGCGGACACCGCCTTGAAAGGAGTCGTTGCATTATGCCGAATCATGCCAAACAAGGCAAGCATTTCCTCTTTCCGATTGGCTGTTTGCGACTCGGTAAAGCATTACACGAAGTTACGGCTACAGATCGTAGCATAGTGCTGACGCGCGCTATCGATTGGCATCTCCACGACTTCATGCAAACGATTGATTCCGAAGATCCGCAAGTAGTCGCAGCCGCTGAGGATGAAGCGATCGAGCATGATTACACCACAACAAACGATGAGTGGTCCGACGATGAAGTTCGGTTCTTGTTTACATCGCGATGTTGTCCAGTTTTTCACTCCGAAAAGTGCCTACCAAAGTTACTCAAGCGAATCGAAAGATCAGTCAACGAAGTCAATATTGGACTTAGTCGTGTATCGATTCCATGCGAGTTGTTCTGGAAAGCTGTCGAGAAGTGGGAGTATCGAGAGTTCGCGGTTTTGTGCAGCGTTTGGTCCGCAATCGGTCAGGCAGCTTATCGTCGCGTGACCTACGACAAGATTGTTCGCGGCGCTTATGGCTATTGCACAGAAAAGGAATTCGCAGCGAAACCAAAATCACTGGAAACACTGTCGCGGCAGCAAGTGCGTTCCACTATCGATCGACTTGAAAAACGAGGTTTCTTCGTGCGTTGTCCGTTTACTCGCAGGCACACCGCATACAGCCGGCGCTTATCTCTTGATTCGTTAATTGAGTCGATAGCCAAGCGAAAAGCTAGTGAGACAGCACCGACGATGCACCAGCGTTTGAAGGAAGTCGAACGGCGAAGGAACGAAAAATAACCACTTATATAGGACAACCACAACGTAACCACAAGCCAACCACAAGCCAACCACAAGCCAACCACAACGTAACCACCAGTATTCGTATTTGTATTCGGTTCTTCATTCGGTTCTGCATTCGAGAGTTTTATTCGTTTAGAGATATATCCGCTGTCGCGGTTTTCGCTCTTCAAAAACAGGAGTCAAGGAAAATGAGAGATCAAGAAAGTGAAATCCAAACAACTGAGCATCCACAAGAAAAGGTCCGACGTTTGCGCACAGAAGCATTCAGCAGGCTTATCGATATTTGGTCCAGATTGTCACCAGAACTACAACGGAGGCGCATTGGCTGGTTGGTTGGTCAGCTTGAAATCGAAAGCGCCGAACAACTGATTCGATACGCTGCAGCAGCGGAGAAAAAACTGTGAACGAATTCGACTCATTTTCCTCAAGCGTCGAACATCTCCATCCATCACCAGAGAACGACGAAATCTATGGCGTGGTTGACACCACAGCCAATGAATTCATCGACTTTGCAAACGACATCGCCAGGAATGGTATTCGTGAACCGATTGTGGTTTCTGCCGATGGCTACCTAATTAGCGGTCACAGGCGATTTGCAGCAGCAAAATTGGTTGGAATGCAAGAGGTTCCAGTTCGATGGATTACGGATTTGTATCGAAGCAATCACACTTCCACCGAATGGAAACGGCAGTTGGTTTCCTACAACCAGCAGCGAGTAAAGTCGGCAACGGTTCGCCTTAGAGAAGCAGCGTTGCAAGTCGATCCGGACATTGCCTACCAGCAACTATGTTTTGAGCGTGACCAGCAACATTCCAGAGGCCTAAAGAAGTTGGAGGTTACCGGCAAGAAGCATCGTGCGAAGATATCGGACGGCAAGCGAGAAATGCTTCAAGCTGCAATCACCGTCATTGAATCACTGAAGAAATTTTGGCCAGTGTCGGTTCGCCAAGTTCATTACGGTCTTTTGAATAATCCGCCTTGGAAAAATACAAACGCCAAGAAAAAAAGAAGGCGATACAAAAACATCGATGAAGACTATAGCGATTTAACCGATTTACTCGCCAGAGCCAGAATTTCAGGATTGGTGGACTGGGAAGCAATCACCGATGAAACTAGGCCAATAACAAATACAAGTTTCCATAAAGACTCGGCAGAGTTTTTCAGCGATGCGTTCTATGGTTTCTTGCGTGGCTACCATCGCGATTTGCTGCAATCGCAACTTGATCACGTTGAACTGATAGTTGAGAAAATGACGGTTCAGAACATTATTCTGCCGATTGCACAAAAATATCGTGTTCCGATGACCGCAGGACGTGGCTATTGTTCCGTAATACCTCGAAAAGAAATGGTTGATAGATTTCATCGCAGCGGTAAAAGAAAGCTGATTTTGCTGATTTGCAGCGACTTTGATCCAGAAGGCGATGACATCGCAGAGTCGATGGTTCGCAGTATTCGCGATGATTTCAAAGTGGAAGATATTGAAGCAAGTAAAATTTTGCTCCGCCAGGATCAGATTAAAGATTGGAATCTGCCACCGAACGAAGAGGAGGCAAAAGAAAGTTCATCGCGATTCGAGAAATTTGTAGCCAAGTATGGCTCCAGGCAGGTATTTGAACTGGAATCTATTTCGCCTTTGGTGATGCAAGCGGCAGTCGCGAAAGGTATTCGGTCAGCGATCGACATAGAAGCCTTCGAGCAAGAAGTTCAGGCAGAACGACAAGATGCGGTTCAATTGTCCGCCATGAAGTTGAGTGCGGCAGAGTTTTTTGAGAATCCAGGCATGTCTGGATTGGACGCGTGACACCATGAAACGCTGTTGCCTCTTTCCGCGTTCACTGACCTATCGAACGGTTAGGCGTCCATCGTGGACGGTTAGGTACAAGCGATGCGCGAATTGTGGCTCTACCAGCAAGACTATTCAGCGTGGTTTCACCGATGAACGTGTTTGGTGGAATCGTGATGAGTTGTTGCTAGATGGTGCGGACAAGTGCGAACGTGTTGCGATAATTGAACGCGTAGTCAGTCATTCAGAGGCAGGAGGGTCAGGAACGTGAGCGTTATTGGTGATTTGTTATCGAAGATCAGAGGCAAGAGAACAGAAAAATTTGCGAGCAAGGCGGCGGAGTACGATTCTTTCGTTGTGGCTCTTTCGCGTGGTGATGAGGTCGATGTTGATACGTTGGCGGAATTGCTCGATGAATTGGACAAGAGCGATTCGGACCTAGAAAAGGATATTGCATCCAAGCAGCGCCGGCATGAAACCGCAGCGGAGATTGTGCGGCTGAAGAACGTCGAGCGTGAGCTACGAAAAGCAGAAGGCGAGCTACAGCGACTCCGTGATGAGGTCGCGCGTTTTGTGGCGGAGCGACAGCCGCGGATTGACGCGTTGGCGGAGCAAACGAAATACATGCAATTAGATTTCGACCGGCTTTCCACTCTCCAAGATGATTTGCTCCGTGTTGGTGTTCCGTTGTATTTGCAGCAAAAACGCCAAGAGATTACCGCGCGTAGGCGAATTTGGGCTGAGAGGGAACGTGCATACACCGAGAGAATAGACCGTCCGCGTACGCTTGCACATCAAGAGTCAATGAGAATCGAAGTCATCGATGGCAAGTTGTCTCGATGCGATCCTTCCGAGCGTGAGCTTTTGCTCGATGCAAAAGCCAAAGCAGAGCAAGTGCGTCAAGGGCATCAAAGCGTTATCGATTCGTTGGCGGGTGACAAGCGCGAGCTCGATGCGGAGCGGGCAGCGATTGAGGCGGCAGAACGTGCGTTGAATGCTGAATTGTTGAAACCATAAGTCAGTTGGTGGTCCTTTGTCGCTAAGTAATTCCGGCGGCAATTGTGGCGATCGGTTTCGAGCCACTGACAGGGCTAGGGCGTCAATCGGCGTCCTAGCTTTTATTCATAGGAGATCGAACGTGTATAAGACAATCAGACGTGAGGCGGCAGCACCTAGGCGACGATCGGGCACTATCACGTTGGCGACGTCATCACCGCAACTGCGATATGATCCGGTCCACAAGTCCATGTACACGGAAGTGTTGGTGATGAGTGGATTCAAAAGCAATCCAAAACGTCGGTACACTTTGGTTGATAATGGCGATCGATCGACAATCAAAAACGTGTTGGGCAGCGTAACCAATGTTCGGCTTGATGGTGGTTTACTGAAGGGTGAAGTCAGTTGGGCAAGGTGCAAAAGGTCGCAGGAAGTCGCGTCCAAATTTATGCACGGACATATCGATCTATTTTCCGTTGAGTTACAGCCGTTGGTGATTGAGAACGTGCACGATTATAAGGGCCTGGGACCGGCTCGAATCATCCATGAATGGAGCGTTGTCGTTGCCATTGTGCGGGCAGCGCATGGCGAGTGACGCCACCAGGAAAAAAGCCAAGGTACTCCTGGGGGCTTGGCTAACCGTTGAGGTTCGTGAGATCGCAGGTTTCCACAGAGAAGTCCGTCCAAAACTTTTTGATTTTGGTAGGTGCTGAAATGGCAAGAAAAGGCAGATTCCATCGTCCGTGGTGGCATGTGTGGTTTCAGTGGTTCGGTGAGTCAATTCGATGGCAAGCAGCAAACTAGAGTTCTTGGCGGCGAAAGTTGCGTCAGGTGCAAGCGTCAAAGCAGCAGCAGCAGAACTGGGGCTGTCCGAACGTCACGCTTACCGCATGGCAGCGGAGGTCGAGTTTAAGCAGTTGGTTGCGTCGATTCGCAGCGAAGCGCTATCGGGCGTGGTGGGTGAGCTAGGTGTTGCAGCACAGGAAGCGGTTCGAGCTTTGCGTGATGCGTTGGGTGGGGCCTCAAAGCCTGCTGAGAAAATTCAGGCAGCGCGGGCGATTCTTTCGAGCTTGGCACCGCTTAGCGAGTTGTGTGAGTTGAGAAGCCGACTCGATGCACTCGAGCAGTCGAACAATCAATTGCGGGTAGCTCGATGAATACCAAACGACGTCTTGCAAAACTCGAAAACGAGATCACACAAGAGTTGCGTGAAGTTGAGATCGAGCAAACAAAGAAGGCAGCGGAGTTTTTCAAAAAGTGCCATCTGCCGTTGCCTGCAGGCGCGACGCAAAGCGAAATCGATGAGGTTCGCACTCGACTTCTCGAATTGCATCGCAAAGTCCATGCAGGAACCGCAACACCGGCAGATGAGGCGGATTGGTTCGCATGGGTCGATTCGATCCACTTGAAGTACGACAGCACTCCACCGACTTAGGCTATTCCACAACGTCTACTTCGTTGGGCGACATCTTGCCAAAATCAACACGCGACGTTTAAGCGTATCGAGTTCGTTGGAGCTAGTCCGACATTTCATCCGTATCGCGTTGGCGATGCGTCTATTGGCCTTATACGAGGTCCAAGATTCTCAACACTTGCGATAGTGCACACAAGGTAACACTTTTGCCATTCTGTACCGTTTTGCGCAGCAAGTACCAACAAAATGCTCGAAAAGCCTAGGAATAAACGAGAACGATTGAAACCGCAAGAAACATTGGTTAAATTGTGGTTTCACTAGGAAAATCTCGAAGCAATCGATTGTTCCAAGGCTCCATGGCATGCAAGAGGTCATCGGTTCAAGTCCGTTATCCTCCACTATTCGGATCAAAAGGCCCTTCGGCGAGTATGTCGAAGGGCCTTCTTATTGTGGGGCAAAGAGTAGCGTCGTTGAGCGTGCAGTTCAACCAGACGATTTCGAGGATCTCGCGTTTTTCGGAATAATTCGCCGTAAGCCATTCCTGGCGATGTGTATGCGAAAGTTCAAATACCCTGGACGCTAATTCGGCATTTGTGCCCCAGCGGAGAGAGGTTCGATTGCCAAAGCGAACACGAGAAGACACGCGGCTGAGGCAGTTCTCATAGCAACTCTTTAGATGAGTGCGTTTCGGAGCAATGTCCCGACAACCTGCATACCCCGCATCTTCAATCAATTGGTTCCTAAATGTGCCCGTTTGTAGTTTGCGGTTATTAATCCAATACGTGACTACGTCACACATTGGAGTGATTCAGCTGATTGTTCTGCGTTTTGGGATTTTTGCCGCCGAATTTGCAGCTCGTGCTAACAGATGCTCCAACACATCCGAAAACGTGACGCCGTCACGCTTAGCGATTTTGGTTAGTAAACGGTGAGCTTTGGCAGAAATCGTAACCGTCTTTACCGCATCCTGTCGCATTCGGCGTTCACGTCGCTTTCGTATGCCAACCTTGAGTTTGAGCCAGTCTGGAGAAGAAAGATACTTCTCGCCCCACTGGTTCAGCCGCTCTGCACGTCCCTGACGCTGCGATGAATGGACAATCTCAAACAGTTCAGTGCGTGCGTCGTCTGAACTGCAATTGCTGCGGAACTCAAATTCGAATCGCTGCAGCTTGTCGCTGATGTAGGAACTTGCATGCGAGAAGTCAGCATCGGTAATCGTATATTTAGCTCGTGCCATAGCTATGCCTCCATGTGCATTCTACGGAAGAGCCATACCGTGACAAGGTCACACAATCGCCAAACGAAGAAGTCTCTTCTTCGTTTGCCGTTGCGAAAGGCTTCGTCGTCTTTCATCCATCGGGGCTCGCCCCGATGAGGCCGTCAAGGCCCTTGGCCCCGCATGGATGGAGAAAGATGACGGAGCCGTCGGCAGAGTAGCTACGCGGTCTCAGAGCACTAGCACAAAAGCAATACGAGAGGCTTTGTTGTCGGATTCCGGATGGGCTCGTCACCTAGCGCTTCGAGCGCAATCTTTCGCTAGGCCCTTAGCCGAGTTTTGAATGGGCTAATGAACTCTGACGCCACTGCGGCTGTGAGCCACACATGGCTGTTCGCCTGCCAAAACCGTTGGCCTATCTTGTAAGCGGCTTGAGCTGCAATTTCAGGGCAGATGCTTTCCCCATCGTCTTTCGCTTCACCTACTCCGATTGCATACCTATAGTCGGTCGTTAGATGCACATACTTTCGGGCCATGGGATTCAAGCCATTCTGCTTAAAGGACTTGTATGCGTGAATGTTTGTCCCGTGAAAGAGGACTGTTGGCGGAATCCGCTCGATGCCTGTTTCAACGAATGGAACAGTGTGGCCGTAAAGTGCTCTGATGCGGTCGCCCCTAATCTCGAACCGATTGCCGAAAGCCGTGGTAGCAACTTCGAGCAGTTGCGCCCTTGAAAATCGTCGCCACTGAGATTTATGGCAACGAACCGCGAGCAACACGTCTTCAACTTCCGCCCAGCCCTCGCAGTCCATATCAAGAAAGTGCTCATCTGGGTTGTGGCGAAGCGCATGCGAGTGAGTTGCAGCCGCTCGTCAATCTTATT
>JAFLCP010000160.1 GCA_017303505.1 Planctomycetota bacterium
GAACTCCTTTTTACAAGACTCTGCAACCATCGTGGTTCTAGGCTCTTGTATTAAGTAATGGTCTACCAAAGAATATGGGATCGCGCTAGACTATTTATTTACCCCAACATCGCGCGCGGGCCGTGGGCTGGTAGGGCTTGAGCCACGTAGCGAGAACTCGAATGTGGTAATTCAAAAGACGAAAGAGCTACATGGGTTAGCATGTGCAGATCTTTCAGCGGATCAAAAGAAACTCCTGTTGGAAACCATGGGCGGCATGTTGGCCATGTTCCGAAAAGATGATGTCGATGCGACCGTTTCAGCAATTGATGAGCGGAACCTTCTCGACGAGTTGCACATCTCTTGGTTTGGCGGCAAGTACGATATCGGCGAAGATAAAGTCTGGGATACGTGGCAAATCGAAGGCCCAAATATGGTATGGTACTTCCGAGGTTATCCGCATATTCACTGCTATTTCCATCTGACCTAATTCATATTGCGGTCGAAATTCTAGTTGCCCGTGGTCTTCAATCGCTGAAGGCTACGGGTTTACTTTTTAAAGAGAATTTCTGTCCGCATCGGACGAAAATCGGAAGTCTGGTCTGAGTCAGGAAAGTCTCCATCGCGTTGAATGACTTCGGATGTTATGTCCACGCTAGTTGTCGCTTTGTCCCACTGCGTTACAAACGTGAAGTCGAGCAAAGAATCGGGATAGTCATCTTTGCCATCCCGATCGTTATCCGCCCAGTTGTTGTCGATCCATTGTTTCGGTTCAATCCATTTCCAAGTCTTTGATTCGAGGAACGCGTCGAACGCGGCGTTGCCCTTCTTGGTTTTGAAATCGTAATCAAAGTTGTAACCACCCACAGCAATACTTGGGATGGTTTGCTTCTTACCCCATTCCGCGAAGAGAATAGCTTGCGTTTTTCGAACAACATCGCTCCCGCGATGGAGCTTGTTCATGACAACGTTAAATTCCAAACCGGTCGATTTATGTTTTAGCTGAACGACCAATGGAGCGATTTGGTTACCGGGGCCAAAGCTCTTGTCGCCGATCGTCTTTAGTTCGTCTTTCTTGACGACCTCAAAAAGGTCCGGATTCCAAGTTAGAAAGAGACGCGATTGTCCGCCACTTGTCCCCAATAAACTCGATTCCGCTCCCCATTTTTGGCTAAAGAGTTCTGCTGAACTCTCCGGTACTTCACTTAAAGCGAGAATATCGAAAGGTGGAAGAGTGTCGAGTTGTTTGGTGATAACTTCATGGTTGCTGCCAGGTGATTCGACGTTCCAAGCGATAATGGCGAACGACTTGGCTTCTTCTGCCCGAACATTGGATGTGGATAGGAGAGTGAACAGGCAGGCGAGCAAAACAGCAACCGCGATACATTTCAGACGACGAATCATGATTGTGGCCTCGTAGGAATAGTTTCGGTAGGACCCTCAGTTTACCCTCTAACAAACACGATCACAAAGCACCGTCTACGATTGCAACAAACTTTCATGCGAGATTCATCGATCGTGCGGATATGCGTCAGCGTGATGAATCGACGAAATGGACCTCAGGATTTTGCTGTAAGATGTCCAGTGAGACTTGGCTGAATTGTTCTGTTTTACCCAGACGAAGCATTCGTGAATGTTTGGCCAGTGAGTGTGCAGCTTTTTCGCTAATGTTTGAAACCTGTTGAAGGCTTAAGTTGCCTTGATGCTCTCCTAACACGGCAGCCGTTTCATCAGAGAGATTCGTGAGTCCATTCAGTAGAAGGCTACACTTGGCTGAAATTAATTCTCGCGCAACCTCATCATCTAACTGTTTGAGTTGGTTGAGGCGAATAAACGATGGCTTGCTCGCCGCGATTGCTCGTGCCAGTCGGGCGTCGTTAAGCGTCGTTAGTGCACCAAGGCTTAGCTTGCCAGTTCGCTTAATCAGCAATTCGATTGCGGCTGGCGGCAGTTCGGTGACTCGGTCAAGTACAAGGCTTCCTTGATGCTCGACTAAGATGGCCGCTTGATCGGGCGAGATCGAAGTGAGTCCGAGAACCAGTTGCTCAGGAGATTTGACTAGTGCTTGAAGGCATTCATTGGACATTGTCGTGACATAATAAAGATCGATGCGGTGGCTTGTGGCTGCGAGTTTCGTAGCGAAATTAGGCGAATTCAGCTGGGTTAAATTCGCGACTGTCAGTGGCTTTGTATGTAAGGCAAAATTGTTCTGAGCATCGAGGTCTAGTTTAACTAGTTCAGGCAAATCCAAATCGAAAGGAATCTTGGCTAATGCGCTGGCTTGTGTGGCCGAAAGGGTTGTCACGTTTTTTAAGTTGAGTCGGCATTGGCAATTCGACAAAGCTGCTGCTTGTTCATCGCTTAAGGTCGTGAAGCCTTCAAGTACCATAACGCCCGTATGACGAGCAAGTCCTTGGAGCGTTTCAGGAGATGGATTGTTCACCCGCAACGATAAGAGCCCTTTTTGAGGGGCTAAGGCTGCGGCTGTTTCGGCAGAGAGCGAAGCTAGATTCGCTAGAATCAATGAACCTTCATGGTGGGCAAATTCGGCGGCAGATTCGGTAGATAGTGAAGTTAGGGCGGGGAGCGAGAGTTCGCCTTTGGCTTTTGCGAGCTCTTTGGCAACTTCCGGCGTTAACTCCTTCAAGTTCGGCAGGGTCAAAAACGATTTGAAACTCTGGGTTTTACTGGCAATCTTGGCCGCTTGGCTCGCTGTAAGACTAGCGGCCTGATAGGGATCCTCTTGAGAATAAGCGACGGAAAAGAGTTGCGATAAAATGGAGAGAAGCAGTACGCGAGTGAACATGTTTTGACCTCCAGATCGTATTGTCGGCGATGTGCGGGGAATGAGTACGCAGAATACAAACACGTTTCACGGAGGTGTGATGTAACCGTTTTGTAACTGCTTCCGGAAATGGCTCAAAACGTTTGGGGCTTTCTGCAGATGGACCGAGCTCAATCCTTGGCAGGCAGTCGTTGCCAGGGAATGTTGCCAGCGCGTTGAATGTGTTTTTGTATTCGCCGCGACAGATCTTGCATTTTCTGGCGTTGGTTTTCGGCAAGATTGCTTTTTTCCTGGGGATCATTTTTGAGGTCGTACAATTCCCAAGGCGAAAATGGATCATTCTGCATCAATTTCCAGCCATCATAGATAAGAGCTTCATAGGCCTTGCCGGCGTATTTGGGCCCACCTTCACGCCGTACGAAATAAAGTTCGCGCGGGGCTGGCATCGATTCGCCTCTCAGCAATGGGACTAAACTGACGGCGTCGATATCGTTCGGGATCTCGATACCGGCAAGCTCCAGCAGCGTGGGATAAATGTCAAAGTTTAAGCCTTGGTAGTCGGAGCGAGTCGCTTTCGAAATGCCTTTCGGCCATCTCATTACAAAAGGAATTTTTAAGCCACCGTCATAGTGACTCTGTTTTCCATCTCGCCACGGATCATTATTTTGTGCGTGAGGTAGTGAGCCACCGTTGTCGGAAGTGAAGATGACGATCGTGTTATCAGAGAGTTGCAATTGATTCAACTTGTCAGTGATCCGTCCGATGTGATGATCGAGATGTTCTACCAAAGCAACGTTCCTGGCTCGAGCGTCGGACAAAGTAGGGTCTCTTTGTTTCACTTTCTGCAACCATTCAGCGGGGGGCTCAATCGGAAAATGGGGGGCATTGAAAGCGAGATATAAAAAGAACGGCTGCGTCGGGATTTTGGCTCGATTTTCCAGATAGTCGATCGTCCAGTCGGCAAAAATCTCCGTTGCATGGCCGCTGGGATCGATGGGTTGTGTGTTGTGACGCATATAATTCTGTTGATGACGTAAGTGCGTCGTGTAACTATCCATCATGTCGCCTAGGAAGCCATGAAAGAAATCGAAACCGCGCTCGTTGGGTAAGTTCGGTGATGTCAGTCCTAAATGCCATTTGCCGATGGCGGCGGTATGATAGGTTTTCTTTTTCAGTTGTTCCGGAAGTGTGGGTAAGAATGGCGCAAAATGCCCCCAAGAGTCCTCTGGGTTAGTACGGATCACTCCGGGCACGCCAACTCGGTCAGGATAGCAGCCGGTCAGAATCGCAGCGCGGGACGGAGAGCAAACCGTGCAATTCGAACGCATGTGAGTGAAAAGCAAACCTTCTTGGGCGAGATTCTCCAAGTGAGGTGTTTGGCATTCCGAACGTTGGTAAAGCGAAACATCTCCGTAGCCATGATCGTCGGCCAGGATCAAGATGATATTGGGTGGTTGATCGGCCAAGCACTCCGCTGGGGTTTGGATGATATATCCAATCAACCAGCAGGAAAGCCAGGGAAGCATGGACTTCAGTTGCATTGAAATCGTCCGCTATAGTGACTAGGGTTTGGGGAGAGGGATGGCGAGCATATCTTCGTGCGGTTCAATATCCTTTTTATGTGCCTCCATCAACTCCATTATTTGAGCCACGATCTCAGGATGTTTGTCGGCGAGATTATGTTTCTCAGAAAGGTCATGCTCAAGGTGATACAACTCGGGTTTGGATGGGACAACGGCTTTGGAATAATTTACAGGCTCACGTGTCTTGATGTGGAGTTTCCACGGGCCTAAGCGAGCCGCATGTAGTTCAGCGTTGGTCCAGTAGAAGAACTCTTTACGCGGGCTTGGCTCATTGCGCAGTAGGGTAGATGAAAGGTCGTAACTATCGAGTTTACGATCATTGGGTATTTGGCTACCCGTGAGGGTCGCAAAGGTGGCCATAAAATCGAGCGTAGATCCGAGTCCATGTTGTACGCTTGGGCTGATGTGCTCGGGCCACCAGAATATAGTAGGTACTCGTTGGCCTCCTTCAAAGGTTGTGCCTTTGCCGGCTCGCAAGGGGCCAGCTGAGCCACCGTGCGTGTCGAAGGCTAACCATGGGCCATTGTCTGATGTGAAGACAACCAACGTGTTCTTTTCCAGCTTGAGTTCACGAAGGGTATCGATAATTCGGCCCACGTTAAAGTCGATCTCTTCGACGACGTCCCCATAGAGACCTCGAGCGGACTTTCCACGAAACTCCGGCGAGGCGAAAAGAGGAATATGTGGCAGATTATGGGGAAGATAAAGAAAGAACGGACGGTTCTGGTTCGCTTTAATGAACGCAATCGCTTCATCGGTGTAACGGCGGACAATCGTGTTTTGATCGGCAGGACGTTCGATGATTTCGGTATTGCGCATCAAGGGGACATTGTAATGTGCCGTTTCTGGATAGTAGCTATCGTCCTTAACAATCTCCGCTTTGTAACCTGGGCCACCCGTTTTATCCATGTCGTTGGAATAAGGTATACCGAAGTATTGGTCAAAGCCTTGTGTGGTGGGGAGGTATTGCGGTAGATGACCGAGATGCCACTTTCCAACGATTCCAGTCGCATAGTTCTTTTGCTTAAGCAACTCCGCGAGTGTGATTTCGGCGGATGGTAAGCCACCTCCCGAATCGGGAAAGAGAACGCCGCGTTTAGCGCTGGTCATTCCGTTGCGAATAGGATAGCGACCGGTGAGCAATGCAGCACGACTGGGAGTACAGACAGGTGCCGCCACATAGAACTGAGTCCACCTTTGTCCTTCGTGGGCAAGTTGATCAAGGCGTGGCGTTCGAATGGTCGGATTGCCGAAGCAGCCCAAATCTCCCCAGCCCATGTCGTCACAAAAGATGACGACAATATTGGGTGGCGTTTCAGCTTGGGCTATCGACGAGATGCAAGATAGAAACGCCAAAGCAAAAACAGAAAAGAGAACGCTGAGTCGGTTATTTGTTGTGAAAAGCATGTTGCAGATCTGAAAAGATGCTAGAGGTAAGGGGAAGGATGTAGGCTACAAATGAGAGAAAGAGCAAAGATACTAGTCGTGTTTTCCACGGAGGTGCCGGGCCGCGCGATAGATCATCAGTCCAATGCCACTGGTGATTACTCCTGAAACCAAGCCGATAAACGCTCCAACAATCGCACCGCCATACCAGGGTAGATTCCAGGCTGAATTAAGCCACGCTGCAATCGCTCCGATCAACGCGAAGAGCAAAACGTTTCCAGCAATAAAGAGCGCTTGAAAAATGTTGTCCTGCTTTCGGAGATTGGCACCAGTCACAAGATCTGTGATCATATTGTACGCTGGATCTGTGGTTGGTGAACTCTGCGCAGTGGCGGTCGGCTGAAGCGGAGGCGTAAAGGGATCTGGTGACTCGGGCATCGCTGGTTCCTTCGGCCAATAGGCGAACCATCAGTTCATGCGGATAAAGGGATGAATGTAAATAAGGCGGGCTGTAGATTCGGTTTTAACCGCCTCATCCCCCAATAGCAACACCATGGATGCCATTACCGCATAACTCCTGCATTTCTTTGCTAAGTCAAGCCGATTGGTAGAGTTTCGCAATTTGTTGCTTGTGGAAATTCGATCGTATAGGATGCTCGCACAATATTCAGCTAAAAGAAACTAATAGTTATACTTGAATCAGGATTCACCTGAACTTCTAAGAAGCAGTTGGAGCAAAAGAGATGGCGGACTTGGCTGATGGCGAAAGCGTTGAAATGAAGGGCTCTGGGGCCAAACCCTATGTCTTGAAAAATAGTGGTGGAGTTTATTCCTGCACTTGTCCGGCTTGGCGTAACCAGTCGATTGGAATCGAAAAGCGTTCGTGCAAACATCTGCGCAAACTAAGAGGGGATGCTGCCGAAGAAGAGCGAGTTGGCAACGCGCTTCCTCAGAAACCTGTAAAGAAAGTTACCGGCGATGGTGATGATGAGGTTGGCACTGAGCCACCAGTATTGCTGGCTGAATCATGGGATAACGCACAAGATCTTTCGGGTTGGTGGATGTCTGAAAAGTTGGACGGCGTTCGCGCGTATTGGGATGGAAAACAGTTCCTGTCGCGTCAAGGTAACCTTTATCACGCCCCGGATTGGTTTGTGGAGGGACTTCCTGAAGTTCCGCTGGATGGAGAACTTTGGCTGGACCGCAAAGCATTTCAGCGAACGGTGAGCATTGTCCGGAGGCAAGATAAGAGCGAGCATTGGAAGACGATTCGTTTCGTGATCTTTGATGCGCCGCAAGCCGCAAAATTGTTCGAGGATCGGGTTGGTTTTTTGAAAGAAGAAGCCCCTCGATGGCGCAATTCCTATGTTGAAATCTTAGAACATAAGCTATGCGAGAATCTGAATCATTTACGGACTGAATTAGTACGAGTCGAAACTTTAGGGGGCGAAGGCCTTATGCTTCGCGAGCCAGGCTCAGCGTACGTCGCAGGACGCTCAACTTCTTTGTTGAAGGTAAAGACATTTCATGATGCCGAAGCAGAAGTGATCGGGCATGAACCAGGTAAAGGGCGACATGCAGGTCGATTGGGAGCGCTGTCGGTTCGTCTTCCCAATGGCAAGGTTTTTTCCGTCGGCACAGGTTTTTCTGACAAACAACGTGAAGCTCCTCCAGCAGTTGGCGCGTTTATAACCTTTCGCTATCAAGAGCTCTCAGACGCTGGCATACCCCGTTTTCCGAGTTATGTCGGTGTGCGTTCGGATATTGCACTGTCCACTCAACCAAAGAGCGCAACGGACGAACCCTCTTCAGCGACTTCAAATGTAGCCAAAGTTCCAGCAGCGAAAACAAAGGCCAAACCAACAGAAACTGCTGCATCAACATCGGTCACCGGAAACGGAAAGCGGTATTTTGAATTTAGCGAAGATAACTCCCATAAGTTTTGGGAGATTTCGTCAGACGGAAATTCGGTGACTACACGGTGGGGACGCGTAGGAACAGATGGTCAAAGCAAAACGAAAGAATTTGCCGATGAGGCTTCTGCCAACAAGGAGTACGAAAGGCTGGTAGCGGAGAAAACCAAGAAGGGTTACGAAGAAAAGTAGCTCGCGTCGAACGCGATACTCGCAGGTTTTCATATTGGAATGGGAGCATTGTGATTAAGCGGTTCAACTCATCGCTCAATCGCGAATCCAATTCCGAACTTCATATTCGATTTCTTCATGTTCAATTTGTTCATGGGTTGCCAGTAGATCGCTAACGGCAGCGATTGCGGCCCACCAATGGTCCTGAGAAAAGCGGCGATGGAGCTGGGCGACCGTTTGTTCGAGCAAACGCAGGCATTCGACATCGGATGTGAGGCGTGGCCGAACCATTTGCCAGGCTTGTTTCCAATCGTGAGCCCATTCTGGGACAAGGCCTGGATGATAAGGTTCATTAGTGTAGACCATTTCGGCTACGGGACCTGCTAAGGAAACGGCCATCATATCTCGCAAGTCTGCCTTGGATGGCCATTGAATGTCAACCAGACCATGAAAGCCGTCCTCTTCCGGATCGACCGTTGCACGCTCCACCACAGCGCCACACAGAACTGCCATGACACAATGTCCAGCTTCGTGATACGTCGTGCGATCTAGTTCTTCTTCATCTTCGTCGTCGTAGTGCATTTGTGATTTGAGTGTAAAGGAATGTTTGCGCAAACGCTGTTATTCTGACTTGCCCCAAATCTGAATACAGCTTTCGAAGTTGCCTGGATCGGTCGCTTTAATCTCAATACTTGTAGGGACAAAGCTATCGCCCTGGTATTGAGGTGAAGCGGAGTAACGGCTAACAACACCGCGTTCGATCAAAGACGCGATGATGTTTAGGTCAGTGCTTTGCTTTACGTCGGCGATACCGATAGGAACAAAGACACAATTCATCGGTGTCTCCGGCCCACCAAATTCAAGTGGCATCAAATAGAGCGGTTCCAAAACGCCTAGGTCGACAAGCTCTTGGACTTTGGATGCACTGTTAATGTGACTGAAGTCTGGGCCACGAAATTCACTGTCGGTTCCAGTCATTTTTTCTTGCTCCGTGAGATTTGTGTGCGGCGTTTTCCTTCTGTGGATATGGCCATGCTACTGCGTCGAGTGAGCTTCTTTATTTCGGTAGCCTTTCGGAAACGCAGGGCGGTCCAGTCGGAGTCGATCGAGATCTGCCTGACCGGTTCGTAGCCGGCATCGCCCAAAATGTTCCAGCCCTTATCGCGATTAAATTCGCAAGTGTAATTCTTCGACGTTCCTTTTGGATAAGCGATCCACAAAATGGGATCGTCGCTAACCGAGCGAATCAGCGTTTGAGAGAGTTGATCCAGTTCCACTTGGCTAACTGCAAACGCAATTCCGAAACTAGCCTTTCTTTTCGCGGTCGATTTTCGCTGAATGGAAATATCGACCAAAGCAGAAAGTTCAACGTCAAACGACTGTGGCGCGTTCAGCACCAGGATTTCCGATTGCTGTGCGAGGTTTAGTTTTTTGAATAAGGGAGTCATGTGTAAAATGGGGCCTCTTAGCTCATGGCAATTCACTTGTTAGCTCGGCTAAGACCGATTCGATGGCTTTGGGATTATACAAGTTCGTGAAAAAGTTCAAATTGACTTTCTTTCCATTCTTGAGAACGATGACCAGGCGAGCGAGGTCCATTTCGTAAACCTCCGAAAGAAAAAATTTTCCGATTGTCCCCATTGTCTTACCCGATTTAACTTCGCGTATTTCGTCAAAGCGAAAAGCACTTAGGCGAGTTGAGAGATGTGCCAAAACAACTCCCTTTTCATAGATGGATACTCCGGTCAACCGGAAAAGCCGTTGTTCGTTGAAGTAATCAAGAATGTTTACAATGGCGACGATCGCGAAGGTCGTGATCAGTGCGTAGGGACGAGCCTCTTTGATTGGCATCATTTGGCTGAACAGCCATAGCGGACCCATCGACAAAAAGACCATGAAGACGATCCATTGATAGAAGATATAACCGAAAACACCCATGCGGCGAGCCAGGAAAATTGCGTCAAATTTGGCGGTAGGGGAGACATGAAAACGGAACTTCCCAAGCGATAACCGTTGGGCTTCGATATCAAATGGAGGCGGATTAGAGGTAGGAACCATTGGGTGAATCGCCCAAATTGACGAGTTTTCCAGCAAATGTGCGGCAACGTCGATTAGTGTACGAGTTAGTGGGGAGTGAAGTTGCGGCTTCCTTGAATTACAATAAGCTATCCGGCTTGTAGTATCAGCCTAGCTGAGGCTGTAAGTTCTTTACAATTTCCGCGATAATGTAAGGGATGCGTCGGCATTCTGGGAGCTTTCTCAACAATGGTTCGGTCTGAATGCAGGGTTTTATTCTATCGCATGTTGGGTACATGCGTAGCTGCATTCGTCATGGCGTATTTTTCCGCCAATCGAGTCTTTGCGCAAACCGATGTGAAATCCGAGAGAACAGTCTACCTGGCCATTCATGCAGACATCCAAGGAATGAAATCGGACCGGCGACTTTCGTTGCTTCCGTGGGAAGTTTTTTCGGCGAGGTTCAAACAACTCGTTGGGATCGATCCCTTTTTGGGGGCCTCATTCGATATGGAATTGGCTTATCGAAAAGATGGGTTCGGTGTTGCTGCTTTCAGTTGGGCCGGTTCCGGTGAGACGATGTTGTCCGAACTTTACAGAGGTCGCTTTCTGCAAGTGAAGGACGCTGATGGTGCCAAGCGGGAAGATATTCGGCAATTGGTTGACTCGGATTATTTTATACAAAAGCTCGATCAATTTTGGTATTTAGGGACCATGCCGGCCCTCACAGGTTACGCGGAAGCAAATCAGTTGCCGACACCCGGAACGGTCGACCGCAGAGGTGGTTCACCCGCATATCTGACTGTAAGTTTGGATCTGGGTGTGATCCGAGATGAGCTCTCTCAAAGTCTGGATACCGAGTGGGTATTTGATGACGACTTAAGGGCGACTCTTGCGAACTTGATCGGTCGGATCGAGCAAATTCAATTGGAGCTTATTCCGGGAAGGCCTGTCGAGTTGAATGTGATTCTTACGGCGAAGGAAGGAACGGAAACAGCTACGATCGTGGAAACGGTACGTGCGTTTCAAATGCCTGCCGTGAACTATTTGCAAGAGGCAATTTGGACGCGTGAAAGCGCTTTTCGATTAAGTCAAAGAGAGCAATTTGCTTGGGAGGCATATTGTGCCCGCCTCAAACAGTCGTTGCTGGAAGAGCAACCAACGGTGGAGGGACAAAAGGTGATCTACCGTTTGAAAACGTTGGTAAATGTGCCTCTCATGACGATAGCGGGGATGGGCGTGTTGGAAACACTGGAGATGAATCGTTTGAGCAACGATCGCTTCGGTTCGCAGTACAAGTTGCGTGAGCTATATGAAGCGATAGAGAAGTATATCGAGGCAAAAGGGACGTTCCCTTTGCGTGAGATAATGAGTGAACAAGGCGATTCGTTACTGAGTTGGAGAGTTTCTTTGCTGCCATATCTGGGATACGAATCGCTTTACAATAAATTTCATTTGAATGAACCTTGGGATAGCTCGCACAATATTGCGTTGCTGAAGGAAATGCCTTCGATCTATCGCACCTCGAACCCTAAGATTCCCGAAGGTTATACGGCGATTGTGGCGCCCTACGGAGGGGTAGCCAAAAATCGGAAAACGGTATGGGATATCGTGCCCGCAAGTCTCAGAGATCTGACTGACAAAGATCAATTATTGTTGGTTGAAGTGGAACCGGCAGGGGCGGTTCCATGGAGTTCGCCAGAGGACATCAATGTGATGCAGACCGATTTGCGAACTTTATTGCGAATTCCCCCAGAAGGAAATGGATATCTTGACGTGGATGGTGACACAGATTTCGTATCCAACGCGATCAGCACCCTAGAACTCATCGAGCTCTTGAATTGTCCAGTGGAAAGAGAGCGGTAGAGTATGGAGCGAAATATCACTAGATATTGGGTTGGTGTGGCAAGAATCAGTCTCCGTCTATTAGTCGGTTGGTTGCTATTTACCGTTTGTTTTTCGACACCTGTGAACGCGAATGAGGAGACAGAGGACTTCTTGCCTGAAGAAGGGATAGTGCTGTGGAGGCTGCAGCCGTTCAACATTAGCCATGCCAACTTTCTCAAGCTTTTGCCTTTGGAGCCGTTGGCCGCATTGAGTAGCGATGCACTTGGGATAGATCTATCTCGCTGTTCGATTGCGTCGGGGACTGTTACCCTCGCGGACGATTTTCGTTGGGAATTGGCAGTCCGATTTTCACCATCACCGACTGCCGATATCCGGCAGCTGAAGTCATCAAAGTTCGGGCCCATCCGAACGACGCAAAGCAATCCGAGCCTCCGTTTGCGAGAATGGACTGGTACCGGTCTAAGCGTGCTGCAAAACAATGAGCAATGGCTGGCTGGAACAGAAAAGAGTTTGAAGACGATGTTGAGCCAAGATAGTAAGCCACATCGTTTGATTTCATCGCTACAAAATCGAACCGAGACGATCACAATCGCCCTCGATATGAAATCTCTTGCCCCCAAGCTCTCGAAGTTATTGAAAGTGTTTGAGATCTCTCCTTTTTCAGAAGAAGCAGTGATCATAAGTGAATGTTGTTCTGTATTGGATCATGTTGTGTGTTCCGTAGATATTGGGAGTAGCGCGAAAGTTCAAATTCGTTGGGTTGCCAAACCCGAAGCCGATTTGGAGAAGTGCAACGAAGTAGTGAAGAAAGTTCTCAAACGTTGTGGTGACTGGCTGATTGGGCAGCTCAGGCAAAGTTTTGACTATAGCGTTAGGACCAATGGTTCGAGTGGTGAAGCATTTGATGCCTATCTAGTCCGAATGAAAAACGCTCTGAGTGACTTGGTAACGACAAAGGTTGAGCGACGGGAGATCGTAACGGAATTGGTAGAAATCGAGGAGGTTTTAACTTTAGCGGTCGCATCTATGGCGAGTCTTCAGCTTGCTGACGAGTTGGGCGATTTTCTGCCACGCCCGCAAACTGAGCTGAATATGGAGATGCTTACAGATGCTTTGCATAGTTACGAGACAGTGCATCGAAGGATTCCTCCCCGGACGGTCAAAGACGCGGGTGGAAAGCCATTGTTGAGTTGGCGAGTGCTGTTGTTGCCATTTGTCGGCGAAGAGGAACTGTATAGTCAGTTCCGGTTAGATGAACCTTGGGACAGCGAACATAACAAAAAACTGATCGACAAAATGCCGAGTGTATTTACCAACCAAAATGCAGACGCTCCAGCAGGTTACACCTGCTATTTGGCTCCGCACGGTTTTGTGGATCGTCGCGAGCAAACCATCTGGGATGCTGAGCCACTTTTGCTGCGTCAAGTCAATGACGGTTTGGCCAATACGGCAGCCTTTGTAGAAGTTGAAACGCAATCTGCGGTACCTTGGACAAAACCTGAGGATTTCGACCTTAGAGAGCGTGAGCTACTCGATCATTGGGGTACGCCTCCGGCTGGTGGATTAATTGTCATGCTCGATTCGACTTGCTACGACTTCACCAAGCTGAAGGAAAAGAAAAAGCTAAAGGCAGCGCTGACTGCTAATGGGGGCGAGGCAATAAATGCCCCGTTCTGATAATTGTGAGGGCAAAAAAGAAACCCCGAAGAATCACTCGACTTTTCGGGGCTTCTGTTGCGCATTTTGAAATGCGATCACACTAGGCTCGTTTTTCGATTTCGAAACCAGCTCGACTTGGCCGCGACAAGAACGAGTTCGCCTGATCGTCGCCGATGATTTCACGCTTGGTCGGATCCCATTTCAATTCGCGACCGACACGCATCGCGATGTTCGAAAGGTGACATATTTCCAGCATGCGATTGTGAGTCCAGACATCGGAGATGGGTTGTTTGCGTGAAACCATCGCATCGATAAAGTTGGCGGTGTGATTTTCGCTGACTTTCCCACCGTATACCTCTTCGATGGCTCCATCGGGCAGCGGCTTATCTTTCAACTCTTCTACAGGCTTACCTGTGATCTTGCCACGGTTGACGAAGAAGCGACCTTCGGTTCCTTCGAACATAATGCCGTTATCACCTTCGCTGGTAATGATCATCTCGATATCGTTTGGCATTTTCGCCAAGATCTCGAAGTTGGTCGCCGCATTATATTGGTCCGCCACAGTGGGATGACCATCTTTATATGGAACGGGCAACTTGTAGCTCTTGGGTTGAATCAAACTCGGGCCGGTATCGCTGGCTCCAATGGCCCAACAGGCGATATCGACATGATGCGCGCCCCAGTCGGTGAGTTTTCCACCGGAATACTCATGCCAATTACGGAACGAGTAGTGGGCATTACTGTATAGGGGCACGCCTCCGCCGTATCCTTCACGCAATTCGGGAAGCGCGCGATAGGCAACTTTCGGTGCGGGGCCCAACCAGAAGTCCCAATCGAGTCCATTCGGTACAGGTACTTCGGGGATAACGGGTGAAGCCTCCATCCCATTGATCCCGCAGGTTACTTTCGTCACTTTGCCGATGCGACCATGTTTTACAAGTGCAACAGCGAGTAAGAACCGCTGCTCTGATTCCGTGCGTTGCATTGTACCAACTTGAAAAACACGTCCTGTCTCTTTGACGACGCGCTCGATGAGTTTTCCTTCAGCGATGGTGAGGGTAAGTGGTTTCTCGCAATAAACATCTTTCCCTGCATACATCGCTTCCACGGCGATCTTGGTGTGCCAGTGATCGGGTGTGGCGATCATGACGGCATCGATATCTTTGCGAGCGAGAATTTCGCGATAGTCTTTATAGGAGTCAGGTTTCTTGCCTTGATTCTTTTGGACTTTATCAACGTTTTCTGCCAAGACGTTGGCGTCCACATCGGCGAGGGCCACAAAGTCCGCGAACTTGAATGACTTGCTGGTTATGTGCCAACCTTGGTTGCGCAGTCCAATCGTTGCAAACGTAGGGCGTTCTAACGCGGAATGAAAAGCGACAGCGGGGCGATTGGCGAGCAAGGCACCAGCGGCCAAGCCGCCGGTGATTCCAAAAAAGTGACGTCTGGTTGTCTGTAGATGAGAGGTCATGAGTAGTTCCTATTCAACTCGAGGTAGGGGGAGAGAAGGAGAAATGGGACATTTTTTTAAGACTAACCGTGCAACCGTTCGTTTCACGTATTCATGATACCGATCTAAACTGCTTTCGCGAACTCAGCAAGTTCAGAGGTAATCACCAGTATGCGAATTGTAGTGTGATTGGCGGCAACTTACTTAGTAGTAGGTGAAAAAACTCAGTGGTGATGAGAAAATTCACCGGCTGTGTCTGGGATGAGTGTTTACGGCATCGCGAAGGTTTTCTCGTAGTTCCCCCTGTGTACGCAGCGCCGCGGTCTTCGTGATCGTCCTCATCGTGCTAGTCGTCGGTAATGCCACATGCCCCAAGCATGACCGCAGAATGCAATTTTTGACGCGGCGGCCAAAGTTTGAAGTTACGACGACAAATTACAATCACGAATTACGATCACGAATTACGATCACGAATTACGACGACGAATTACGACGACGAGTTACGACGACGAATTACGAGTTACGACGTAGGAGCTACGACTTCCACCGCGAATCGTTTCGCCATCGCAAATGGTACAGATTCAGGACATAGGTGGCGCCGCAGGTTCAGGACATAGGTAACACTTTAGGGTAAACACAAAGTCACAGGAGACTTTGTGATGCCATGGAAAGAAACCAGTGTAATGAACGTTAGAACTGAATTTGTCCTTCGAGTTTTTGAGGCCAAAGTGGCGTTCAACGACTTGTGTAAAGAGTTCGGCATCAGCCGAAAAACGGGCTACAAGTGGAAAGAACGATTTCTCCAGGATGGGCTGAAAGGACTTACTGACCAGTCAAGACGCCCCGGAACTAGTCCGCAGCAGCTTGGTGAAAACAGTGTTTGTAAAATCGTGAAGCTGAAGTTGGCGCATCCTACTTGGGGACCGCGCAAAATACGAATGGTCTTTGCAAGGGCTTACCCTGACTGCGAGCTTCCCTCGGACAGTACCTTCGCGAGAGTTCTTAGCAACGCTGGGCTTGTCGAGGAAAGAAAGCGGCGGGCCAGTAGTGAAACTGGTCGCATTACCAATCGGATCAATGCGGAACACCCTAACCATGTGTGGACGGTTGACTTCAAGGGATGGTGGCGAACGCGAGACAAGAATCGTTTTGAGCCACTGACAATTCGAGATCTGTATAGTCGCTTCGTGCTATGCACACAGTCGTTAGAAAACAGCAAAAGCGAGTCCGTGAAATCAGCATTCGAGAGGGTATTCGAGGTTTACGGTTTACCGGAAGTCATACGCAGTGACAACGGCAGCCCATTCGCGGCATCGAACTCTCCCATGGGTTTAAGTAGGCTTTCAGCATGGTGGCTAGCACTAGGAATCGATTTAGACCGCATTCCTCCGGCTCGTCCAGACCAAAACGGTTCGCACGAGCGCATGCATCGCGACATTGCCTTGGAGGTTGAAAAGGAATCCAAAGCGGATG
>JAFLCP010000161.1 GCA_017303505.1 Planctomycetota bacterium
TTGCGGGACGGTATTCTATCTTCGCAAGGTCTTTATCCGGATGATGTTGTCACTTTGCTCGACACCAAAATTCAACCTTCGGACCAACGCCGCCGGCAACTTCAGCGGGCCCTCGCCCCAGAAGGTTCGTTGCGGATGATTATCACCACTTGCGGAATTAACCCCGGCGATTCGGGCGGGCCCATTTTGAATCAAGCAGGCGAGTTAATTGCAGTAACCAAAGCGATCCCCAAAAGCACGCAAGAAGGGATCAGCTTTGACAAGTTCTCTTATCACATTCATTTGGAAGAGATCCGCAAGTTCATCGAAGATCTTCCCGTTCGTCCCAACGTCCTTCCCCCCTACTCTATGCCTAAGACACCACAGGTTACTACCTTACAATCGAAGAAAACCAATGCCCTGATTTATGAATTCTCAGACGTGGAAGACAACAAAGTTGCAACGTACATCGATATCGACCAGAGCTCTTCGAATCTAACCGATTCTCAGAAACAAACGATATTCGGTGAAAGCGAAGCCGACTGCTGGAGAAAACTGGGGATCGAGTGGGCTATTCTGAAGGATGCCAATAAACCGACAGTTCACTTCTTTGACTTGGATCAAAATGGTGAATTCGAAACGGTTTACCAAAATGCGATGGATGATGGTGATCAACCAAGGCTCTACGCTCGGGATGATGATGGCTGGAGACTCGAAGTTTGCGAGCGAGATTTTTTGTCGACACTGAAGTTTCACGCTCCAAACCTTCATCTCAAATTTGAATCCCTTAGAAAAGAGCTTCCTCCGCTCTACACCAAATAGTTACCGCTAGCCGACCTTTTCGCTGCAAGAGAATTTTATGAAACTTCTCCTCCATTTCGTTCTCTTTGCGTCTGTCATCATTTTGGCAACATCGAAGTCCGTTGTGGCTGAGCCTGACAATATCGACGTGGTCTTATTTAAGAAGCTTCCTTATGTCGTACAGAAACTAAAGGATCGAGAGATTCGTAACTTTGGTGTCTTGCCCTTTCGCTTCAAAGACAACGCCGGCATCGACCACACCACCGGCAATCTGATCCAATTCAATTTAGCAGCCCGCACCGAACGAGTGATTGCCTACATTCGAGATATCGATGATCCAGTTAATGTTGTCTTTGGGATGCTCCCCCAAGCGCGGCTGCAAAACCCAAATGCTTCTTACCACACTGAAGATGCTCGCCGAGACCTTCTTGCCTTAAAGTACAAATTTCCGGTCGACGAAATGCCAGTCACGCTACTAGACGGCTACCTTACGGGCTCCATCGAAGTATCCAAGGACTGGAAAGAAAGTACTTTGCGTTTCGAGCTTTATGATCCCAAGAAACAAGCTTCGGAGGAACTCGACTCAATCACTTTTCCAACCGATCGGAAAATGTTGATGCAATTTGGAAGAGCCTACAGCCTAAGTGCAGCTGGCTGGAATTCAAGACAACAAGGAGTTCAAACGCGAGGAATTTTTTCGCTCATTGAACATGATGACAACAATCCCACCACCGAACCTACACCTCAAGCGGCAAAGAAAACTCTGGTAGCGGGCACTCCAATCCAAGGCAATCCCTGGGAAAAGTTTCCAGTCACGATGATTATCAAATACGATGGCAAATCGCAGCCTCTTTCAACTGATGCTATTAGTAGTCCATACAACTTTACGGTTGCCGACCCCAAACCGAATCAACGTGTCACCTTTGAATTGACGAATCATTTGCAGGAACGAATTGCTGTGGTACTTTCGGTGAATGGCAAAAACCTTATCTATGAAGAAAATGCCAATGACCCTGACGGTTGCAACAAGTTCGTGCTGGAACCACAAGCAAGCTATTCGATACCAGGTCTTTATTTGCCGGGTCTCAAAAGCATTCGCCCGTTGTTGGGGCAACAGGAACAAGTCACTTCGACAATCGCTAAGCAATATCCACCCGATGCTTTGGGAATCATCACTCTTTCAGTGTATCGCTCGGTTCCACCCAACGCCCCTGGCGGAATCTCACACTTGCGCACGCAACCACCGCTCGACAAAAAAAACGACAACGCTCAGAAAGTGGACAACGCAGCAAATGCTCTTGCTTCGGACGCTACATCGCCGAACAACGCGAACACCACACTAGAGTTTTTACCTGACGATGAAAATGAGTTTTGGTACAACCGCTTTCAACCGAGTCTTGTGCGCAGTGGAGGAAAGCAGCCGATGGCGAGGGGATCTTTTCACCCACCATCCACATCCGTGGCTGCTAAAACTTGGAATGAGTTATCGAAGGAGATCGGTAAAAACGCCATGCTGGCCAACAATACTCGTGGATTAATTGCGCCTGGGGGCGTAGCTCAGCAACAAAAGCTTGATTCAACGAAATTGGGCCCAGTAAGCCAAACGGATGTTGCCGTTATTCGCTACCTGAGCGTAACGCAATAAACTGAACTCAGGGAGATGTGCTGGATCCGAAAATCGGAAAAGATCGATCAGCTTCTGGAGCCCAAAACTCCGGTGTTTGCCCTCGGCTGAAATCTTCCGGAGCCATGAACTGCTCCGAGTTCGAAAAGATTTGTGGAACTCGCTGTGAGCAATAATCAGATAACTCGGCAACCGACAGCAGTTGGTCTTGATTTCGATCCGCTTTACTAAACATCTTTCCGGTAGCCTCTAGAATGGAGGCCGTGAATATGCCATGCAGCTTGGAAGGAACTTCAATCGCAAATTGGTTCTTGCTTGCCGCCGTTAGTACCATAGGCCCGACCACAAAATCGGGTGTCAATGCCCGTACCATTTCCAACGCCCCGCCGGAATGACAGGCGTCCACGATCACGAGTTTGCGACACGGCAAGGCTGCGAGTTCGTCAAACAACGACTGAAACGTTGCGGACGGATTGTTTTGGGCATGTCGATTGGATACTGGAAGCGATGTGGCTAGCGTCTCTTTTTGCGATTGCAATTGGCTATCAGCGGTCAACAACACGAACGTAGATTCGACTTCATCGTTTTGCGCTTGCTCAACTCGGTGTCCATGGCCCGCGAAGGAGAGCACAAGAAAATCATCGGGCCGACATGCAGCTCGAATTCGCTGTAACTCTTCTGCTAAGCGTTGTCGATTTACATCGCCATCGGTCAACAAGCGTACGTCGGAGTTCTCGAAATGTGCTGTCTTGTTTTTCAACGATGCTTCCATTCCTATCGCGTCATTGAGACTCCAATTGAGATCGGGCACAACGACGCTTTCAGAAGCTCCCTCTGCTGGAGGTGGAGTTTGGGCATAATCTTGAACGCCCATTACCAGCCCCCACAATTTAGACTTCGGTTTTGGGCTTTCATTCTCGATCACTTCGAAATCCGAATCACCACGAACTCCGAAGCGATTGTAGGCACGCGCAATCAGTCGGTTCTTTCCATTGCGTAACAAGGACTTATCAATGGTAACCGCTTCTGTTGCTTGAATTTTGGGATCAAACTTCTGTGATACTCTCAGATCTCCTAACCAGATACTCAATTCTTCTGGTTCACCCACCAAAAGAGCATTATCATCCGCTTTCATCGTCGCCTTCACCACCCACTGATCGGCTCGCTCTTCAACGTTCAATTGAACCACTGGTGGAATCAACTCGGCAACCTGAATTCGTTTGGCCTTTAGACTATCCAAACTCAAAAGATCTTTAAGTTTCGCCGGTTGATAGAAGCGTTCTCGTGCGCGTTCCGCCTTAAACACGATAGGTTGTGACTCTGTATCAGGATTGATAAACCAGGCCACCAGCTGATCTCCCTTTGTCGAACAATCGTAGAAGTAGTCGCGCCAGCGGTAGACTATCCAATCTTGATTGTCGTAAATAAATTTCCAAATTGGCCGTTGTAAAACTCGTGTCGAAACTACGCTGTTAAGGTCCGATGAAACAAACTTGAATTCACGTCCGGGTTCGACATTCTCCAATCGCTGCAAGGCTTCTTGAATAGAAATATCCTTTCCGTCTAACTGCACACATTGTATTCGATTTCCAGTGGAGAGGCCTGTTTCCCAAACAGGGCTGCCATCGTCAACAGCGTCTACAATCAACTCATCACCTTCTTGAAGAAACTTCCCTCCGGTCTCTGCTTGGTATTTCCAGGGCTCTAGCGTAAAGCAGCAGATAGTTCCATCGTTCGATAACGACAACAGGAGCCTTCGATCCTCGCTTACCGCAATGGCGGTCACCATTTGCTGGTGCCCAATGAGCTTGCGAACCAAACGCAGTTCAAATTGTTTCGTAAATTCAAAAAGGCTTACTCCGAATCGATGCCCGACGGCCACAAAGTTCTTTCCATCTTTTTCGAAGGTAATATGGCAACTAGCCTCGCCATCACGCGAAATGGTCAGCGGAATAGGACGGCGTGTTCTATCATTCATCGGAATCGACATCGTCGACGGATAGCCGTTATCGGGACTGACCTTGAACTTTTCTTGATGTCGATAGACCAACTTCTCATCGTAACCAGTGCGAAGTTGTCTTATATCGAAGTTGAAACTTAAAGCTCGGCCGCCAATAGTCCAACAAATCCCCCGTTGATCTTTGGTCCATGCGATCTGACTTTTGGTCTGTGTCTCCGTCCGACTTTGCCAATTGCCATTCTTCAGGCTTCGTCGATGGAGCAGACTTGAATCTCGGGCTGCGAACCAGAAGGTATCATCCGACTCTGGATATGCCGTCCCGATTCGCATATCGGCCACCTTCTCGGTTACAATCTGTGAACCTTGTCCGCTTCGTCTGACAACTTGGCTTTGATATTCAAGGCGACTATTCCCTTCGCGAACATCGTCGACACCATACGCCATGAAGCTCCCGTTTCCGTTGGCGTATCCAAGCCCTTCGACAACCCATCGATTGGGGCTCTTCCAGTTCAGAACCTCTTGGTTGAGTTGCAAGTCATATTCTATCAACTCACTTCGCAGATCCGCGCGACGTCTACCGAGCAAAACGCGTTGTCCATCGGCCGTGAACCTTGCCGCTGCAACAATTCCATCGGTAGCACCGAGCTTTGCCAAACTACGCCCGTCTCGCTCAACCGAAAAACTCCACAACTCTCCGTCAGAGTGAATGGAGAACGCCTCGGTTGCTGAGGCAAAAACATCGCGAACATATTGCTCATTCGACGTAGCGGTTCGCCAAGTAACAATTTCATGAGTGGGACGCCACACTGCCACTTCACCATAGGCAGAGCCAACGACCAAAGAACCATCCGGTCCATAATCCAAAGCGACTACAGAATTTTTGACGACCTCTTCAGCACGCAAAAGTTGCTCACTGGCTATATCGAATTCAGCTACAGTCCCTTCGCGCAGCCCAATTCCACCTATGGCTAAGCGCGTACCGTCATCATTGATATCAAGCGTCAAAATCTCGCCCCGCTCTTCCCGCCATGCCGGCCAACGATATGTCTTGACGCTCGTCCAATCCAACTCCTCTTTTTCATTCACTAAGTAGGACCGTACACAATGATCTAGTCCGGCAACGTACAAGCGTTGCCCGAATCGTTGAATCACATTGATTCTGGCTATGGGCCGATCGCTGACACGTACAAAACCGGGTGAGCCAATTTGGTTGCGGCGTTCGTCCTGTTGAAACGGGGATGCAGCGAGCAGTTCCAGAGGCTGAAGAAGTCCCCAGAACATTACATAGAACGCAAGATATATTTCCGCGAATCGCATCGGTCGATCCTCGCTACTTATCGGCTTGCTGTCTTAACTTTGCCGCTTGTTGTCGATCTTTTTCGGCAGCCTCTGCCATGCCCAATTTTTCGTAAACCAACGCTCGGTTTAAGAGAAGTTTTGGATTTTCAACTTGCAGTTGATCGATCAGATAGGAATACATCTGAAGTGCGGCTTGAAATCCCCCCATCGAGAACTCGATCTCCGCCAGATCCATTCGTACTTGAACAAACAATGGATTGTCTTCTTTTACCGACAGGTTTAACAATATGCTCTGCGCATCTTTCAACAATCTCTCGGCTCGCGCATTGTCGGATGTCGCAACCTTTTTCGCATACCGAACCATTCCATGTGCTTGATTGGCTCGAATCTCGCTCGGATCCAGTCCCGCCTGCACTTGATGCAATTGAGCCTCATTAAAATAGTTCATCGCTATTTCAAAATCCCCATCGTCAAAAGCAATCTGCGCCAGAATCAACTTCGCAAAAGCCAATTGATCGTTCTCGCCTGTGCTCTTAAGCAGATCGAGGAGCGTGCTCTTGGCGTTTTGGTTATCCCGAAGTCGGTACGCAAGCATCGCCTGCAAGACGAGCGCGTAAGAGGATTCGGGACGAAGAGTGATAGCCGTATCAAGTCGAGTACGAGCTGCAACATAATCTCCTCGTCCAACGGCAATCAATCCACCCACACATTGCACGAGATAATCGTTGGGAAGATGTTTAACACAAATCTGAAAATCTTCTTCTCCCTCTGCAAACTTCTCTTGCTCCGCCCGGCAAATCGCCCTGTCGCGGTAAATCTCATAGAGCTGTGGTGCATACTTTAAGGCTTCGGTGAGATCTGCTTCCGATTCCTGCGGTCGGATCTTGAGATAAGGCCGGGTCATAAACCACATCTTTCGCCCCCTCTCCTCATCCAACATCGGGACATTGATATCCAAGGTTGGCCTGCTTCCGTTGGCCTCCAACTCCGCTTTGGTGAAACTGCCGCTTATCAAGCGTTCGTTACCCAGCAATAGTTGATAGTTCCAAGACTCCTTATCTTTGTCCAAAACTCGCCGGTCCATCGCCCCCAAGCCCTGCTGAAGAATGATCTTTTCATCCCCAACACGAAATTCCATTGGCGATGCCATAGGCGGCAAAACTCGTACAACGATCTGGTCGTTTTGATAGAGATTGTCGGGAATCGTTGATAGTGACGCTTTCACGGGCAAGACAAACTGAAAACTCAATGAGTCTCGGCTTATGGTTATCGGCTGTTGCCAATCATCGTAACCGCGAGCCTTCGCGACGATCACTGCCTGGCCTTCAGCAAGAGCAAACTTCGAAGAGTTTGGCTGTAGAGGTTTCAAAGGGCTGCCATCCACCCAATACGTTGCATCGGAAGCATTCGCCGAAAATTGCACTTCAATTTTCCACGCCTCGATTGGTACTAAGGCTGAGTCACTTGTTACTTCGAAACGAATGCTCTGCGGGATGTATCCTGGCTTTTGAATTTGCACGGAATGAGAACCGGGCGCGAATACAAAACCAGCCCTCTGCACGTTGTGTTGCACTTCCATGTCATTTTCAAAAACTTTTATTCCCTCACTTGTCGGACCAAAATTCACTACGACTCCCAGCGGTCGTAAATCAAACTCAAATTCGCGTTTCTCCAAGGAAACCGAGACCACTTTCGCTTGACTTTCATAATCACTTCGCTTGCAGTTAAGCTGAACTTCCCCAGGTGCGAGCGCATAGGTGTTCGAAAGTGCTGCAGGCGATGTTTGAGAAATGGGGGTTAGCTTTGCATCACCTAGATAGAATTCTGCATCTTGGACATTAGCCTTCAGAACAACTGGAATTTTCAACGCCGGTAGAGTTAGCAAACTCGTGGATGATGTGATGCTGACTGGGTAATCGATTGGAATATACCCATCACTCTCCACATGCAACTGATAATCGCCGGGCAACAATTGGACGTTGCGTTTTTCGGCGTCGATGTCTATGACTTGACCATTAACGGTTACACGCACATTCGCGGGCTTCGTTTCCAAGCGAACTGTGATTCGCTTCGGCTTTGGATCAAGTTCTTTTTCTACAGAATCGGAATCACCATTTGACTTTTGAATCGAAGCGAGCCATGTCTTTCCAAATCGATTCCAGACAATGCCCCCAATTCCTGCCAGCATCAACAGAAATACCGCCGCTGAAAGGAGCACTTTGGCAGGTGAAAAAGCACTGACTTTTTGCGGAGCTCTATTGCCAGACTGACGTGTGTTTTTAGAGGCCTGAGCCGTCGGTTCGGGACGTTGAGAGCTCGCTAACGTAACGGCATTGGTATTCTCTTCTGTATCTTGTGGATGCTGTCGATTGGGTTCACGCACAAATCCATCGTTGTCGAGCGTTTCATATTTTTCGGCCCGGCGCCAACGCAGCAGGTCGTTGGCCATGCTTGCAGCGGACGAATATCGCTCGCTCACATTTTTGGCCAACGCCTTTAGGCAGATCCGAGCGAGCTCCTGGGGAACCGCAGCTTGGATCGAGCATGGATGCGGTGGATTGGTATGAAGTACTTCTATAAAAACGTCATGAGGCGTTTCCCCTTCGAATGGACGTTCGCCCGTCAATAATTCGTACAGAATTGCCCCCAGGGAAAAGATGTCGCTTCGTCCATCAAGCTTGTGATTTTCACCGCGAACTTGCTCAGGACTCATATAGGGTGGCGTCCCCGACACTCGCCCTTGCAATTCCGCTTGCTCTCCTTTAATCGCTAAACCGAAATCGGTGATGTAGGCGATCCCCGTATCACGTTCCAAAAGAATGTTGCCTGGCTTAACATCGCGATGCACAATTCGATTTTGATGCGCATGCTCCAGCGCATTGGCCACGGATGCAACGATATTGCATGACTCTGAAAAACTGGGAGGTGATTGGCGAATTCGCTCTTCCAACGTGGTGCCATCAATAAACTTCGAAACAATGTAAACGGCTCCGTCTTCGCGGCGAACGATATCGTAAACCGGAACGATATTGGGATGATTCAAGCTCGCAACGGTTCGGGCTTCCGCGATGTACTGCTCGCGATGTTTACTATCCGAGAGTCGCTTATCGTTTGGAAACTTGATCGCAACGGTCCGCTCCAGTTCATGATCAAACCCCTGGTAAACTTTGCCAAATGCTCCTTCTCCCAACATCTTGCGTAGCTCATATCGCACTTTGGGCGCCGATGTGTCGAGACCGGATTTAATTTCCGAATCGAGCGTAGAACCTTGAGCGAAGTCATAGGTAAGTTCGTTGAGAGTGCGATTCGATTTGGCCAGCGTTGCAAAATGAGCTGACAGCTCCTCGTTTAAGTCTGCGAAGCGTGTGAGATAGTCGAGGATGTTTTCCGCAGTTGGACGCAAACCCCGTGCGCGGAACTCGCACAGGACCAATTCCATTCGACTATTTCGTTGAAAACGTTCTGGGCCGAGTCTGACAAAATACTCCTCCAGTTTCAGAGGCTTGGTGGTCTTCCACCGATGATCCAGATCGACCATGAGAGTGGCCACGAGCTCATCTTCGCTGATGTCAGCGTGCTGTTCGATAAATCGAAAAATGTCGGGGGGTTCTGGATGGATTATCCAGAGCTTATTGAGCTGGCTCGAAACAGCATCCATGTCAGTACCATTCGAAACATTCGACGAGTGGTTGAGAAGCAAGATAGGCGAGGCTTATCTTACACGTGGACTGAGATCCGTTACTACATTCCTTTCCGAAGAATGTTAAGGCTGGCTGGTCGCTAAATTCGATATCGGTGCGATTGTCAGAATAAACAGGAAAGTTGACTCAATGAGTTAGGACGCTTAAACGGTCATGAAATCTAGGGAACTTACAACGCGAAACATACGTCCAGGCTCACGGTTTGGGACGGCGAACCGGCAACGATCATCAAAGCCCCCCTTACAGATTCCCAACTATGTCCTAAATTCACAACAAATATTGCGGAAATTGACTGCCCATTTCACCCCAGAGACTAGACAATAAAGGCGACGTGTCTATCGTTCCTGTAGTGAATCGCGGATCAGATTTACGGATCGCATGAGAAGCCGATCGGCTGATTTCGGAGGAACGCCTCCAACCGCATTTTGTTCCGCACACGTTTCCGATGGATGAGACCCAAGAATCATGGCCACGATACCTTCCAATTCCCTAGCTAGTACCCTTCCCGACATTCAATCGACCGGCGACCGCCGCAAAGTGGCGATTGATAAAGTCGGTGTGAAAGGCGTGCGTTATCCGATCGTTTTGCGAACTCCTGGTAATGGAAAAGGAAACGGCCAACTGCACACGGTAGCTACCGTCAACATGTACGTCGCGCTCCCTCACGATGTGAAGGGCACACACATGTCGAGATTTGTGGAAGTGCTTAACGAACACCACGAATCGCTCAGCTCAGACACCTTGAGCGATGTTTGCAAGGCGATGAAAGAGCGATTGAAGGCTGACGAAGTTCATTTGGAACTGAGCTTCCCGTACTTCATCGACAAAAAGGCTCCCGTCACCGGCCAATCGGGTAAGCTTGACATCGACGTTGGCTTTGAAATGGTGAGCAATGGCGTCGAAGATTTTGTGTTGACGCTGAAAGTTCCTGCCACCAGCCTCTGCCCTTGCTCGAAAGAAATTTCGAAGTATGGTGCTCACAATCAACGCTGCGAAATGACGGTTCGCGTTCGCTTGGCGGAAGGCCAGCATCTGTGGATTGAAGACTTGTTTGCGATGATTGAGCAATGTGCTTCAACTCAAGTGTACTCTGTCCTCAAACGTCCTGATGAGAAGTATGTGACTGAGAAGGCGTATGAGAATCCGAAGTTCGTCGAAGATATCGTCCGCGATATGGCTGTGCGACTGAATGGCGACGATCGTATCGTGTGGTACCAATGCTACTCAGAGAACTTTGAATCCATCCACAACCATAATGCGTTTGCGTTTATCGAACGCGACAAGCGAGCGAACTGATTCTGCTTGCACGTAGTTTGTTAACGTAAAAATGCCATCCGCGAGGATGGCATTTTTTGTTTCTGCGGTCAGTTTTAGGCTCGTGATACCAAAGCGTTAGGTCTATTAATTCAGCACAGCGTGTTTGAGAGCGTATTCCGGGGATTGAGTCTCTCACTCCCGACCACCTAGCCTCGGCTGCGCTCCAGCTACGGATTAAACGAACGCCTGCAATTGTGGCTTACAAGGTGATTTCCACACGCCAGAAGATGTGTAGGATCAATTTGGTCGTTAGGCTTGGATATCGATGCCGCGACCTGATGTGGAATTGGTTACGACATCCGCAGCCGTCTTTAGTAAATCGACGGTAGCCTGAGCCACTTCTTTGTTGATTTTGGCACTTTTGGCAGCCACGGCATAAGCAACGTTAGCTTTTGCGGCATCGCCAGCCAGTACGGCGTTCAATTGCTTCATAGCAGGGCTGGAAGAAACGGAACTTGGTGACATTTGGAATCCCCTGGGATTTAGCCCGAAAAATTGGCCGAAATCGATTCGGATTTTTTCGACGAAATTCGCGCGTTCGAGGGTAGGTACGACAATTCTTGAGCCAAACGTGAGATTATCCTCAAAAGTGGTAGGGTAATCTGAAAAAACGGTAGGGGTTTTTCGGATTCGCCCGGGTTTTCCATGAGAAATCGGAGACTTGTGCGATAGCGGGCTTCGATTTAACTTACGGATTGGCGGCTGGATTTTGAACTTAGGACCAGCCGGGTTTGTGGCGGAACAAGCGAGACGCAGCTCTTCGGCCAGCATCGCTAGCCCCTACTGATCCTCTCCCCAGTTTGCGAAAGCTGAAGTGTTGATATGCGAGTCGTGGTTCTGGAAAACGCTGATTCCGTAGCGCAGTTTGCCGCTGATTTTTTTGTGCAGCAAGTGAAGCGGAAACCTAATTCGGTTTTGGGTTTGGCGACAGGCTCGACCCCCTTGGGTACATATCGAAAATTGATCGAAGCCTATCAGGCGGGCCGCGTTAGTTTCAAAGACGTTACGACCTTTAACTTGGATGAGTATTACGGTCTTGAGCCGACGCATGAGCAAAGTTATCGACGCTTTATGCGTGAGAGCTTGTTTGACCACATCGACGTTGAGCCTTCTCGAACCCATGTTCCATTGGGAACAGCGAACAATGTCGAAGCTGAGACGGAAGCGTACGAAGCAGCGATCGTGGCGGCGGGTGGAATCGATGTGCAGTTGTTGGGAATCGGGACCGATGGACACATTGCCTTTAATGAACCGGGGTCGTCCTTTGCGAGTCGGACGAGACTGAAGACCTTGACGCGGCGAACCCGGCAGGACAACGCGCGATTTTTTGGCTCGCTCGATTTGGTTCCCAAGTTAGCTTTGACGATGGGGATTGGCTCGATCTTGGAAGCGCGGCAATTGTTGCTTTTGGCTTGCGGCGAAGGGAAAGCGGAGGCGATTGCCAAGAGCGTCGAGGGGCCGGTATCTGCGATTTGCCCCGGATCTGCGTTGCAACTTCATCGGCGGGCGATTGTGGTACTGGACAAAGGGGCAGCCAAGGGGCTGTCACAATTGGAATATTACGCCGATTGCGAAATGAACCTCAATGAGCTGACAAAAGTCTGAAATTTGTACGGTTGGGGTTGTTGCATAACGGCCAGATAACGTAAAAATACATTCTACAAGTTTGGGGGACCAACCCGATACTTGAGGAACCAATTGGGGTGTCTTGGATTTTAGAAATCCTTGGTATTCCAATGGTCCCAGCCCTGTCGGAAGGGCACCCGGAGAGGTGGCTGAGTGGTCGAAAGCACCGGTTTGCTAAATCGGCGTAGGGGTAACACCCTACCGCAGGTTCGAATCCTGTCCTCTCCGCTGCAAAAATAAATTGCATGCTGCAAAACCCTGGCTCGCCCAGGGTTTTCGCATTTCTGGCCAATGAATTTGGCTTTCTGTAGCTCCTATGCAACTCGGTGCTTGGTGCCTGCTGCGTTGTATTTCGCGTCGCGCACCGAAAATCGAGTCGTTTTTCGAGTCGCGCGAGTCGTTTCCGTCTCGTGGAATTCCGGGGGGAAACAGTACACCGGACTCAAGCAACCAAGGCTCGTAGATCGAGATCAAACAACTCGAATGTGCAGGTGATTTGGGGATTCGTTCTCGGAATTGCCAAATACCGTCGGAAGTCCTCTGTTGGAGTTTCTGCACCTTCCGCTTGTGAGCCGTGTACAAGAATGCCCTCCTAATTTACTGCTTACGTATAGTCAGGGATGTCTTAAGCAGCCAATTGCCCGCTTTCCGCAATAAGCCGCTCTAATCCAGCGGATGTCTGTTGAAACTCACGAAGCTTGACTTACGTGCAAAAAGTTCGAAACTCAATCCATTCAGAACGGCTTGCATTTGGCTCACCGCATCCGATCAAAGGCCCCAAAAGATGGAATTGCTCGAAGATGAATGACTGGGATCAGGATCTCGCATTTGAGAAACTCAAAGGGCTGATAAATGAACTAAAATCATCAGAGAATTTGAATGAAGCGACAACCCGCTTTCGCGTTATCGACTGTCTGCTTGTTGACGTGCTTGGTTGGGATAGAAGCTGCATCGAAACTGAGAAATATGTCAGAGAGGTAGGCTACGCAGACTATGCTCTCTTCCAGCAATCGACTCTTTGCTCAATTATTGAAGCCAAGCGTCAGGGGGAGTCGTTCACGGTACCCGGCTTAAAATTACCCAATCGAGCAATTAGCTTTGGTTTTCTAGCAGCGCAATCTCCTGCAGCTGCATCGGCAATGAGGCAGGCTGCGGGCTATGCCGCATCGGAAGGAGCTAGATACGTTGCGATCACCAATGGGTCACAGTGGCTGCTCTCACTTGCCTACGTTGTTAATCAACCGATCGAATCCCGCTCGGTTCTTTGCTTTTTGAGTCTTGAGGACATTTTCAAGCGATTTTCGGAGTTTTGGGACTGCTTCAGCCCCAGCGGAATTTATTCGAACCGTGTGTCCGCAGTGCTTTTGGAAACAAGAAAAGCTTCAGCGCCAGATAAGCTCTCAAAAAACATCCCTAACTATCCTGTTGCTACAGACAGAAACCACATAAGTGATGAAATCGGTGCCGTGACTGGCATTGTTTGGGACAACTTAAATGCGGACGATACGTCGATTGATTTTCTTAAACGCTGCTATATACGTCCAGAGAATCGAGTCGATAGCTTAAACGAAGCGCGGGAATTGTTATTTAGACGGAAACAGCAAGACGTAGCTGTGATAGAAAGTGGAGCAATACCAGAAGACCTGCCGTCTCTGATAGCAACTCATCGTCCAGATAAGCCAATCGTCATTCTCGGGAGAATCGGCCACGGCAAGTCAACTTTCTTGAAGTATCTTCGTCTGATCGAAGCCCAGCAAATTCTTGGTGAATACATTCAGCTGGATATTGATTTTTTGGATAGACCATCGCGCAGATCGGATGTAGAAAACTATCTATTCAGCGTCATAGAAGAGCAATTATTGAGTCGTTACTCTATTGATATTCTTGATGACAGCACTGTCCGTGGAGCTCTCGACTCCGAGCTGAAAAGATTCCGGAAATCGCCTGGAGCGAAGGCCTATGAATCAAACGCTGATAAATTTAAAGAACTCGAATTAAAGTTCATAGAAGCGGCAATAGCGAATCGTCACGATTACTTCTCAAGGATTGTCTACCATTTAAAGCATGGGCGAAAAAAATCAATTGCTGTATTCTTTGATAATTTAGATCGCCGTGATGACCTTCACGAAGATGCATTCCTCTTGGCATCTGCCATTGCAAGAGATTGGTCTTGCCCAGTGTTTGTGTGTTTAAGACCTGGAACGTTTTGGCGATCCAAGAAAGAAGGAGTGTTGGACACAATCGCACCACGAATTATCTCGATTTCTTCTCCGAAGGTTGGGCCACTCCTCAAAAAACGTCTTGAGCTGGCAGTTCAGATGTCGAATGGAGAAATCCAAATGGGTAACCATGTTGGACAGAATTCAGGAAAAATATCTGTCTGCCTACCACGAGTCTCTTTACTGCTGGAATGTGCTGCGGACTCATTCTTTAAGTCGTCCGAATTACGCGATATGGTTATGGCGTTTTCGAATGGGAATGTTCGTGAGTTATTGCGATTGGTCAGACAGATCCTTACGAGTAAGCATCTTGACGCTCAGAAAATAATTGACAAATGGAGTTCAGGAGGATATCGAATTGCTCCCCATGAAGCACTTCGCGCTCTGCTTTATGGCGACTTTATTCATTTCGACCCCAATTCATCATTAGTTGTAAATCTTTTCGACATCTTACACTCTGATCCAGCTGAGCATTTTACTAGAATTCTTGCCCTTCGCTTCTTAAATAACGTAACCGAGGACACTCCGCATTTTGGCTACACCAGCGCTCAGAATCTGATTCAGTATCTTGCTCAAATCGGCTACACAATCGAGCACATTAATGGGACATTGGACTTTTTAATAAGAAAAGAGTGTTGCGAAGCTGAGGTGGCGGGGCAATATTGGAGTGATAGTCCAGATCGGTTGCGACTGACGCCTCTGGGACGGTATCATGTTCAAGGTTTGGTCAATAATTTTAATTATTACGACGCGGTCGTTATAGACACACCGATCATCGATCATGTGGTTCGTTCCAAAATTGAAGACTGTCATCCTATCGACCTTCGGCTGTCTCGCTGCACACTGTTCATGTCGTATCTAAAAGGGTGTGTGGAAGCGCTTCAGGATGCCGACGGCAGGGCCTTTTTAGGTGACTGTTTCGATTGTGTGCTTCGAGAAGTAGAACGTATTGCGGCAGATCTCAAGAATGCGAATCGCGGAGGCAGCACCGGAAGACGCACGTTTGATTCCTGATCAATTATTTGATTATTTGAGCAGTTAGGTACGGGACAGCGAGTGCTATTGGTTTCATGCCTTTGACTGTTTCAGTTGCGACCTCGCCACGCCGGCTGCCTTGGCAAAATCATCCTCGGTAACCAGCAGATAGCTCTGCTGAGCGATGCGTGGCGAGTTGCCCAGCCAAGAGCAAACCACGTGCAGTGGGAACTCGCGTTGCAGTTCTGTTTGTCGGCTGGCCCGCATCGAATGGAACAGTCGTGGCCAACCCGAGACTCCGGCGCGGCGAAGCAGTCGCGTCATTTCAGTGCGTAGGTTCGAGTTCTTCCAACCCATCGCCGTGTTGGCTGCGGCCCGATACTGCGGAGCAGCGACCACATACTCGCTCTTGTCACCGAAGATCTC
>JAFLCP010000162.1 GCA_017303505.1 Planctomycetota bacterium
CGACATGTTGATCGGTAAAGCGAACAGCATCGAGATAGGCAGCCCAGTCTCTGGTAATGACTGGATCAGCTGGACAATAGGGTGGCAGCGTAACTTGCTGGGGATCGGTGGCTTGACCAAATACTTCGGCTGCTTCCTCTTGCAACTTCCGCGCGTCTTTGTCGGTACCTCCGCGCAGTTTTCCGCCGAGCAGTTGAACTTGCATGAAAAATGGCTGACCGGCTTGGCGTTCAGACCAATCTGCACCAGAGTAAATCTTGGGGTCCCATTCAAAGTTGTAGTCGGTCTTACCCAGTGGCGTCGCGCCATTTTTGGTGGGGATGCCTCGAGGATTGGTCCCTTTCAAGCCGCTGCCGATGCAGGTGTAGTACCCTGCCTCTTGCAACAGTTTAGGTATAGGTACGATGCCGGCGGGCAAGTGAATTTTCTCTTTTCCTCGCCCGCTGCGATGGTGATGAGCTCCGATCGAGGTTTGGTACATCCCGGTAATCATCGCCGAGCGACAAGGCGAGCATACTGGGGCCGTTACAAAAGCATTGGTAAAACGCAAGCCTTCTTGTGCCAAGCGGTCAACGTGCGGAGTGGCAATGGTTTTCTCACCATAGCAGGAGAAATTCGCTGACATATCGTCGACAACGAACCACAAGATATTGGGGCGTTTCTCTTGGGCGTAGACTTGAGTTGTCTGCTGTCCAATAGGGAACGCCAGAAAACTGGCCAGGAGAAGCGTGAGTTTCCAAAAGATCAATCGCGAGGAGAGGTATGGCATGAGACGCTTTAGAAGGTAAAAGTTGGCGGGAAATATCTCAGCAGACTCCTTATGGTACCTCTTGACCGCAGCCAGCGAAAGCAAGTCGCACAACCTGTGGTGCGTTATGTCAGCCGTAGGGCGGGGGGATATGACCTGAAATAGTGTAATGACCGCTACAACAGGACCGGTGTCACGAGGAGGAATGAGACCAAAAAGGCCTTTTAGGGGAGGGGCATGAGCTATGGTTGAGTGAGCTTTTATTGACTTCTAAAGGATACAAAAATGTCCGCCGAGACACTGCAGTTCGAAAGTGAAAACAGAGTTGCTGACTTCATATCGGCCTCGGACATTATTGCGGCTATGTCGACGGCTCTTGACCTTACCGAAGGACAGCCAGCGGGGCATGCGGCGCGATCATGCGGCATAGGCATGCGTCTCGCACAATTTGTGGGACTGTCGATCGACGACAAAGCCGCCCTATTTTATGCGCTGTTGCTAAAAGACCTTGGTTGCTCTAGCAATGCTTCCAAGGTGAGCTATTTGTTTGGCGCCGATGATCGTACCGTTAAGCGTGAATTCAAAACGGTCAACTGGCAATCGTTGTGGAGTAACGTGCGATATGTCGCGTCTCAAGTTAGCCCGGAAGGTCGTACCTGGGATAAGTTGCTGCGGATGGTGGCTTTAGCCAAACATGGACAGGAAGGGACAAAGAACCTTATAAAAACTCGCTGCGAACGTGGGGCAACCATTGCTCGTCATCTTGGATTCAACGAACGCACGGCTCAAGCGATTTTGGATTTGGATGAACATTGGAACGGGAAAGGACATCCTCTAGGAAAGCGGGGCGAAGAGATTTCGATGTTGGGAAGGATTCTCAATATCTCGCAAACGATTGAGGTGTTTTGGCGCGAGTCGGGGCTGAAGGGGGCGATCGATGTGGTCAAGCAACGAAGTGGCACTTGGTTTGACCCTGCGTTATGTCGGGCCTTCGTGAAAAATTGTCGCGATGCGCATTGGCAACAATTATGGAACGCTGGAGATCTTTTGACGGACATTGTGCAGCTCGAACCGATTCAATTGCGGCATCCTGTAGGGAGTGACTTTTTAGATCGTGTGGCCCAAGGTTTCAGTGAAGTGGTTGATGCCAAAAGTCCGTGGACATACAAACACTCCGAAGGTGTGGCTACGATTTCGGTTGGTATCGCAACTGCCCTGGGATGGGAACGCGAACGCATTGTCGCTTTACGGCGAGCTGCGTTGCTTCACGATTTAGGGAAGCTAGGGATATCCAACCGCATTCTGGACAAGCCTGGAAAAATGACGGATGAGGAGTTCGCGATTATGAAAACTCATCCGCGACTGACCGAGGAGATTTTGCAGAAAGTTCCTGCGTTTAGTGGATTGGCGAGTGTGGCGGGTGCGCATCATGAACGTTGGGATGGGAGAGGCTATTTCCGCGGAATCGAGTCATCTCAGTTACCGTTGGAGGCTCGAGTCTTGATGGTGGCAGACATTTTCGAAGCGTTAACGGCAGCCCGGCCCTATCGCGATGGTATGCCTCAGGAAAAAGTCTTGAGCATCTTAGCAAAAGATCGAGGAACAGCTGTCTGCGCTGAAGCCTACTCGGGTTTATTGCAATGGATCGATGGACGAACGATTGAAAATCGAATCGAAGTTCAGTTAGAGTCGCTGGAAAAGTTTGCGTGCAGTAACGGAGTGTGTACTTAATACTCCCGCAAAACGGATACTGGATAAGTTGGTGGGCTTGGAGTACAACACAAGGGTTACGTTTTCCCGCCTAATCGATATCGAGGAGTGCTTCATGAGCCGAATTTTTTCCTTCCTAGCGTTAACCCTCTTTTGTTGTTCGGTGGTGGTAGCCGAGCCACCCAAGGCTCCTGCTGAGTCGCCCGAATTAAAGCCGATTTTCAATGGTAAAGATCTAACAGGTTGGGATGGAGATCCACGGCTGTGGTCGGTTAAGGATGGCGTCATCCATGGCGAAACGACCAAAGAAAACGTGGCCAAAGGAAACACGTTTATCATCTGGAAAGATGGGACCACAAAAGATTTTGAATTGCGTCTATCGTTTCGCTGCAATGCGGCCAACAATTCGGGCATTCAATATCGTTCGAAACACATCACCGAAGGTGTTGGAAACAAATGGGTCGTTCGTGGTTATCAGCATGAAATTCGCAATGAATTGAAGCTTCCAAATATTGCTGGATTTATTTACGACGAAGGTGGAAAGCGTGGCCGCTTGACGGGTATTGGTGAAAAAGTTGTTTGGAACGCGGACGGAACCAAAACTGTTACATCTACCGGTGTTGATCAAGCTGCTTTTGAAAAACTATTCAAGCTCGACGACTGGAACGATGTGGTCATCATCGCTAAGGGGAACAACGTTCAACATTTCTTGAATGGCGTACAAATTGTGGACTTCACCGATGACGATCCGAAGTTAGCACTTTTGGATGGCATATTGGCGTTGCAGTTGCATGCGGGAGCTCCGATGTGGGTGGAGTACAAGAACATTCGCTTCCGTGAACTGAAATAAGTTCAGTGTTTTTTTGGGTACTAGATTGCGAAATAGTAAGGCCCGTTCAGCAGTGAACGGGCTTTTTTATTGGACACTTGGGAATACCCACTTGGCGATGTACCGATGTGAGCTCTTTCGGCACAACAAGAGGATGGGTAGGTCTGTTTTAAGCGCACGAAGTAGCCATACGGAGGGGTTTGGATTGCGTTTTGGAAGGGTGGATTGGGCCGTATGCACCGACTTTTACGAATTTATGTTGAAAATTTGTGCCCCTTCCGTTACTATGCACGATGATTATTGGTAGTATTTTCTACCATTACATACAGACGAGGGAGCCCTGGCGGCCATTCTACGGGCATCTTCGCGGTATTTTAACAAGCATTCTACTTGTCCATGTTCTTATTCGCTTTATGGAGATCTCCTAATGAGGCATCGTCTTCGGTCCGGTTTTACTCTCGTTGAGCTGTTGGTGGTAATCGCCATCATCGGCATCTTGGTCGGGTTGTTGTTGCCTGCGGTTCAGGCCGCTCGCGAAGCTGCTCGTCGTATTAGCTGCTCCAACAACATGAAGCAGCTAGGTTTAGCTTTCCACATGTACCATGACACGTACAAGCGTTTCCCTGCAGGGGCAAATGCTCAGTACACACCAGCAACAGGCAACATCCAGAACTACAACTGGTATGGTTATTCCGCTTTGACGATGGTTTTGCCGTACATTGAACAACAGCCATTGTACAACCAACTGAAGTGGAACTCGCACCACTATGACGGTAACGTCATCGCTCCTGCCACTGTTTCTCCATTGGCTGTAAGCCGCACCAAGTTGGCTGCCTTTTTGTGCCCTTCTGACAAAGATGCTCCATACGGTGCAGAAATCGGTCAGAGCAACTATGGAGTGTGCTTTGGTTCAAACATCGGTTATGGCTTGGGCAATACAGGCGAAGCCAATGGTATGTTTGCTCGCGCCGTTTACAAGAAAATGGCCGATGCAAGCGACGGTTTGTCGAACACCATCATGTTGGGCGAATGGAACAAGGGTGACAACGACGGCACTACCTTTGATACCTCAGCTGACTGGGCGAACAACATTCCAATCGGCACTCTGCGTCCAAACACTACCCGCAAGTACCCAACCCAAGCTGAACTTGATGCGGTTGGTGCAGCTGCTTTGAGTGCTGGTCCTTCCAGCCATCGTAGCGTTGCAGGTTTGCGTTGGATTGCTCCTGGTCAATACAACTCTGCTTTCAACACTTTGGCGACTCCAAACTGGAGATTCCCATCGTTGATGGATTGCAATGGTTGCGGACAAGGCGACTCCAGCGGTGTTTTCCCATCTCGTTCGCGCCATCCAGGCGGTACCATGCACACCATGGGTGACGCTTCGGTTCGATTCATCAACCAAACAGTTGATTTGTTGGAATACCAAGGTTTGGGTTCCGCAAGTGGTCGTGAAGCATTCAGCGACACCACTGGTGGTTAATCCATAGTCTCCCTACGGCGCTGATGAGTGCGAGTAGGAGTTGATTAAAAAGTAGAAAGAACCGGCTGTGAAAATGGCCGGTTCTTTTTTTCATAATTTGGATGACTTCATTTATCTCCCCATTTATTACCTGGTGGGGAATCTTAGAATGAAGCTATCGGGTGCGCGTAAACTATTTGTGTGAGTTTTGGAGAATTAGGAACATGAAGATCCAACGAGTTTTGTTTGCCATCGTCATAGCCTCATCGGCATTTTTGGTGGGCTGCGGAGCGACCCAAGGCGAGAAGATTGTGGGAACTCCAAGTCCAATTGCTGAACAAATCAAGTCCATGCTGAAGACCGCTTCTGAAGATGGCAAACCTTTGGGTAGCGGCGGGATGTTGAGCATGGAATATCTTACTCAGCTAGAGAAGACAGATGCAGCCAAGGCCAAGGAATTGCAAGCTGATTTCGATGCGCTAATGTCGATGAGCAACCCAGCTGAGATCAAGGCTAAAGCTGCCGCTATGCTGAAGAAGATGCCGTAATTTACTGCGAGGATGCCGGAAGACTTAAACTATGACCAAGGCATCGAAGCAACGAAAGAACAATCCTTCGTCAGCCGACACCTCACGGGCGTCGGCTGATTTTGTTGAGGCAGAAAACAAGCGTCCTAACTCCAAGCGTTTGCTGGTGTTGTTCGGGGTATTGGTTCTGATGTTGGCCGTCGGTTGGTTTGTCGGCGCGCCAGGACGTTTGATTCTCTCTTTTGCCCGCACTTCGCTTTCAAAATTTGATATCGAAGGAGCCGAAAGGTGGCTCCAATTTGCCGATGCTTATTTCCCCAATGATGCCGAAAGGGAGCTACTCTGGGCTCGAATCTATCGCAAAAAAGCCGATTTCCCAAGCATGGATCGGCATTTAAGCAAGGCCAATTTACTTGGAGGCGACAAGACGGCGATTCAAATGGAAGAGGCGATGGCGGCCGCCCAAGCTGGTTCTCTTGAATTGGTTGAAGTCCAATTGTTCAAATGGTTGGAAGCCGGGATTGGTGATATCGATGAACTCAGTGATGCATACGCAAATGGGCTCGCTTCACATTCCCGATTCGAAAATCTAAATCAAGTTCTCGATGCTTGGCAGATGGATTATCCGAACGATCCTCGACCTGATTATCGACGCGCTCGCGTGCACGAATATTATCAGGGGTGGGAGCAAGCAGACGCCTCATATAGAAAGTCATTGCAGCGGAACTCCGGCTTTTACCCGTCACGCTATCGACTTGGAAGAGTGTTGATGTTGCAACGGAAAATGGAAGAGGCTCGAGAACAATTCGAATTCTGTTCGGATATGTCTCGCCCCGAGGCTCCCATGACGAGTATGGCAATATGCTATCGTTCGCTTGGCGATGCGGATAAAGCCAAAGCATTACTCGAAGAGGTGTTGAAGTCGACTCCGGAACAAATTGCCGAATCGTACGATTCATTGGAGGAGTCTCCAGAGTACTTTGAAGCGGCGTCGAATCTTGGGGATTTGGAGGCCGAAGTCGGTAATCATGATGCAGCTGAAAAGTGGCTTCGCATGGCAATCGATAAGAATAGTCGCGATTTGCAAAGTCGATATTCTTTAGCAGTGAACCTTAGAGAACTAGGGCGAATCGAAGAAGCGCAAAGAGAATTTGATTTTGTGGCCGAGAGTCGAAAAGCGCTGGAGCAAGTCAACCCGCTCCGCAATCAGATTGTCGAGAATCCCCAAGACCCTGCGTTGCGCGTTAAACTTGGAGAGGTGCTGCTGAAGTATGAATCCGAACGCAATGGACGCTTTTGGATCAATAGCGCCTTTTCGATCGATCCGAACTATCGGCCAGCTCACGAAGCTCTAGCCAAACATTACGCAGAGCTTGGCCAGAAAGACCCGAACATGAAAGCCCTAGCCGAGTACCATGCCAAAGCTGCGACTGTTGCTCCGAAATGAGAGAGACCTAACATGCTGCATTGTCAAAAGCCTAAATGTGGCTTCGTGTTTTATCAGGATGTGGTTAAGAAATTCGTCGGCTTGGGCCTAATGCTTGGAGCGTGTTTTCTGTCGCTGGGGTGCGAGAACGATAAGAAATCCCCCGAGCTTTCGTCCCCGACTCAAAATGCGTCTGCTGATGAGGCCGCGAAACCGATACAGGTCCGCTTTGCCGACATCACCAAAGCTTCTTTAGTCGACTCGACTTACCACAATGGCGAAGACGCGGATCAATATTCGATTGTGGAATCTTTGGGAGGTGGAGTGGCGTCCATCGATTATGACCTCGATGGCCGCTTCGATTTGATGTTTCCGAGTGGCGGGACCATCGAGTTTGAAAAACCGCTCACAGGTCTACCTTCTAAGTTATATCGCAATCACGATTCAACATTTGCGGATGTATCTTTGGTTAGCAACGTTGCAGGAATTGGCTTCTATTCGCATGGAGTCAGTTCGGCGGACGTGGATGCGGACGGTTTTCCCGATTTGCTTGTCACTGGATACTACGGCATACAGTTGTTGATGAATTGTGGGGACGGTACTTTTCGTGATGCCACAGAATACGCAGGTTTTAATCCGGTTACATGGTTAACAAGTTCTGGCTGGGGTGATTTTGATAATGACGGAAACGTTGACTTATATGTTGCGAGCTACGTCGATTGGTCGTGGGTAAATAACCCGCGATGTGGTGGTGGCGGCAAAGACAAGCGTGATGTCTGTACGCCACAGTCGTTTCCAGGACTTAACGATGTGCTTTACTGGAGCAACGGCGACGGAACCTTTACCCGCGATGAAGGGAAGAATGGACTAGTTCCAGAGGGCAAAGGCTTGGGCGTGATCGTGTTTGATGTTAACTACGACTCCAAGCCTGATATCTATGTCGCCAATGATACGACGAATAATTTTCTCTATTTGAATCTTGGCGAGCGCAAGTTCAAAGAAATCGGCGTTATTTCAGCTACGGCCTTCGACAATATGGGGGTTCCCAACGGGAGCATGGGGTTGGCCATTTTTGACTATGACAATGATCTGAAATCCGATTTGTTTGTCACCAACTACGAACGAGAAACGTTCGCCGTTTATCGCAATGATGGTAAAGCAAATTTTCGACATATTTCGGAACGAACTGGGATTACCACATTAGGGAAATTGTTGGTTGGGTTTGGTACCACTAGCGGCGATTTTGTTTTAACAGGTCGCGAGGACTTGGTTGTCGCCAATGGACATGTCATGCGTTATCCAAGCAATGGAAACCGGGAACAAGAACCGCTGTTTATTCAGAATCGTCCCGGTGGAAAGTTGGTGCGGGTTACATTTGATCCGAGCGAATTTTTTGGGCAGAAGGTTTGCAGTCGCGGTGTCATCGCACCAGACCTTAATCGCGACGGAAAGTTGGATCTTGTTTTCTCGAATGTGAATGAACCAGCCGTTGTGCTTCAAAATGAAACCGAAACCCAAGGAAGTTGGTTGGCTTTACGATTAGTTGGTCGCCAATCCAATCGTGATGGCATCGGAACCGTTGTTGAGCTCGAAACCGATAAAAGAAATATGACTCGTCAAGTGATCGGCGGCGGGAGTTACCTTTCTCAAGGAACATACCAAGTGCATTTTGGTATTCCACCAGGGGACCGATTGGAAGGCGTGAAGATTACGTGGCCTTCCGGCAAAGAAGAATCCTTAGACGTGACTGAGTTGAACCGCGTTCTCCTCGTCACGGAGAATAACGAATCGGGAACCTGAGCTCCATCTATCCAACACATCTTCTTTTGTGTCGTTTAACCCGTAGCCGAAGCGTAGCGTAGGCCAGGCGGGTTGGGCCAGCGATTTTCTAGCTACTACAATAGCTGAGTTTGGTTTAGCCCCTAGCTGGAGCACAGCGGAGGTTAGGTGAGGAGCCCCCCGTTTTCCCAGACTACGCTCTCAAAAAGGTTGCTTCGTAGCACAGTTCTCTGATCGATTCGCGGAGCAGCTCGCCGCTTCCATTCGAAAGTGACGAGCCACCATAAAATCGATTCTTAGAAGTCCGCTGTGGAGACAAATTTTCCATCTTTGCGATTGCACAGCAGCAGCAATAAATTGGGGTCCGTATTGTGTGACAGAAATCGAACAGATCCATCGCCGAATACAAAATTTCCGCCGCCTGAGTGGTAACTTGAGAAGCCACCCACTTCTAAACTGCCAGTCTCTGAACTGGGGTCGGCTTGGTTCATATACGGCTTAGGCTGTGCAAGCGTGCCATTTCTTAAAGTGGCTCTTGTACCAGAAATCCAACCCAGGTCGTTGTAGGCGCTGGTTTTCTCCCCCAACAACATTGTATTCGATGCGCCGTCGGTGATATCCGAGAATTTGGTTCGGCTATTCAGATAAAGTATCCCGTTATTGCTCGCATCAATTGGGACTTCTTCTGCGTTCGAAACACCTGCATAATTGCTCATCGGGAAAGTATCGTCTACTGATCCATAAGACGATGGGGAGCTAGGGCAGGTAAAAACAGCCAGAGTAGCCTTACGTACGGGTTGGTTGACCGCCGCATAAGCACCAGCAGTCATGTCGAACGACTTGTAGAGATTTGTTTGTTCTAAATGAGGTAGGATTTGCACGGTCCAGCTAATATGCCGACCGATAGGTTCATATCGCACTGGACCTTGGTCATTCAACACACCTGCTGGTAGGTACTCGTGATTGAATTCAAAGTGATGCATGGCCAAACCTACTTGGGTCATGTTGTTCATGCAGGAACAGCGGCGCGCCGCTTCCCGAGCTGCTTGCACCGCAGGTAGGAGAAGGCCCACTAAAATTCCGATAATCGCAATAACGACTAACAGTTCCACGAGCGTAAAGCCCGCAGTTCCAGAAGATGAGAATGTTCGTTTCATGGTATATGGCTCCAGTTAAGGGGATAGTTTTAAGGCTATGATCGAGTTAGTGAGACGTTGCGACTACGTTGAATAGAGGTTGGAGAGTTGGTGCGATCGCTGATCTCCGCAGTGACGGTCAAGTTGCGTGGAGATTCGTCTGCTGTTGATGTTGAATCACTACCGATGGTGATACTAACTTTCCAATGTCCTGTGCCATGAGGCGAATCGCAATCAAGCCACGTCTCTCCAGCGTATTCTGGTGACTTCGCTAATTGCTCCTCCGCTCGCAAAACGCCGGCATCGCAGAGAAACTCCAGTTGCAAAAGATCCTTTTCCAATTTTCGTTCCTGTCTGGCTCGCAGTGAGCTACGAACAGCAACGCCGGCGATCGCCAGAAAGACGACGGCAGCGGTCATCGCGCACACCAGTGCAGCGGCTCCGCGACGTGACTTGGGATCAATCGAACGACTCGTGGCGATGCGGGCTATCATGGCTTTACTCCGGAACCGGACGGTTGCAAATAACTTTCCACACACCACATCTCTTTGGGTTGTTCGAAATCAACGGCTGTTTGAAATAGATGTAGACAAATGCATTTTTTCTCTGCGGGTGAAGAGAATTTAAGTATGCGATCATCAGAAAATTCAAAACGTTCGCCCGGAACATTGTCCGTCTGCTGGATATCGCCTTGAGAGATTGTTTGTTCCTGTTCGCTACGAGTCAGGCTATTCCCTTGCACTTGGTATCGAATGACTTTGTTTTCCGTCGCGGTGATCACCAGCGTTGATTCATCAATAACTTCAACTTGATTGGCAAGTTGTACATCCCGGTGAAAAATTGAGCTCAATTGCTGGGAAGAACGCAGTTCATTCGTTATGCGCGTTGTCTCGCTAGACCATGCCAGTGTCCTGTGGATAAAACCAATGATGAGCAGCAACATGGCACTGGTTGTGGAAATCAGAATCATCATTTCCAAAAGAGTTGAGCCGGTTCGGTGAGTGCATTTCATGGCATCGCTCCATTTTCAGTTGCGGATCCACTCTGAGATGAACTGGTTTCGGTATTGACCCAAGCAGAAAGCTTGACGGGCTCCGCCGGGCCGATCCGATTCCAATTGATTTGGACATCAATGCGAGTCCCCAGTGGGTCGCTAATTAGTGCACCTTTTAGCTCCGCTTGCTCCAAACGGGCCTTAGCCACTTCGGAGAGTTTTAAGCTGTTGATTTCGGCAGGTAATTTTTCACTGGGCAACGACTGGAGTCGTCTCAAATGATTGGTTATTTCATAGACGGCAAGTTGATAATTACGAGCATCTTTGTGAACGCGTTGAAGCTGGTACGAAAGCGTGGATAACATGCCGGTCAAAACGCCCATGAGAACAGCAGCGACGATAATCTCCAATTGGCCAACGCCGCGTCTGTTTGTTCTACGTAGGCATTCCGTAACGGTTCTCTCAATAAGGTTTGTGTTCATGATAGGGAGACCATCAATTTGACCAGAGAGGAAAATAGTACAATTGCCGTCCAAGCCACGATCGCGCCCCACAGTATCGTTAAGAGAGGTGTGAGAACGACAACGAATCGATCGAGTAGGACGTTCGCACGGTAGTCGCGTTGATCCGCCAGTTTTTGCAGAAGCCAAGCTTGCGAATCGGGCCGCGAAACCTTTTGGAGCGAGGCTGTCTCTTCGGAAGTTAGCAGACCGGCCGCATTTAAGGCCTGCCAAGAATCCATCCCCAATTCGGACTCGTTTCGTGCGTAGAGTAGTTTGCGCCGTATAGCATTGCGATGGTGATACTTGGCAAGAACAGACAGGGAAACATTGAGCGACGGACTTTTCAGAACTTGCACGCTCACAAGCCGCAAGAGGTTAGCGGAGGAGATCAAATCCTGCGTCAGAGTTACCTTGGGAAGTAGTGTCCGTCGTGTCCAAGAGCGGAAATAAGCGAGAATGCCAGTAATACTCAGGAAGATAATTCCCAAGACCAACCATGGCAGTGAAAGCATGAACATTTTCGTAACCGTAATATAGACTGCCGGTGATACGACATCACGGACGGAAAACTCTTCGAGGATTTTTCTGAAGGTAGGCATCACTTTGACGGAAATGAACATCAGAATCACCAAAATGGTGATGCCCACGACAAACCAATACAGCTTTATCGAACCCAGGTCGCGATTGGCCGATAGACGCCGCGAATTGGCTTGATTTTTTAGTAATTCGAAAGTTTCGGGGAGTGTACCGGTAACTAACGCATGACGTAGAGCGACAACCGTTTCTGCATCAATCACTTCCGGAGTTTGTTCGAGTGCGTCGATGATAGGTAATCCGGCTTGAAGTCGATTGGCAAAGATCTTTAGCGTCTTCTTGTAATGGCCGCGATTCTCCTGGCTGTATGCAAAGAAGAGGTCGGCAGGAACAGCGTCACCGCGAAATGCAGATTCCAGCAGCAGAAGCGCGTGATGCTGTTGCACCGCGAGGCTGTCCCGTATTACCAAAGGAGCATTCTTCCAAGGTGCGCCGCAAAACTTCGGCTCGTACCATGAGGACGTGGTTGGTGTTGCGGCAGTAGGTATTGCAATATTCGAGGTTGTAGTCATAAGTATCGCCTCTCACGAGAGTAATGAAACCAACTTGAGTAGCGGCAAGAAGAGAGCCAAGATGGTAAAGCCGACTACAAATCCTATTGCCAAAGTGGTAATTGGCCCAAGTAGTCCACCGAAACTGCCTTGCCGTTCCTCAAGCCTTATGTGGTTGGCGGTAACGATTTGTCGAAGTAGAGTAGGCGATATTGGCTGCGTACCGAACAAGGCATTGACAACGGTTGCGGGCAGTCCAATTACAACCGCTGGATCGATGACTCGCTTCGTACCAGCGCGAATCTGCCGCAATTCGGACGTTAGTTCGTTCGTGACGATTTCTAGATGAAACGACTGGCTGGCTGCTGCTGCGATCGGTAGTGCTCGCTCCAAGTCCACATCGATGTGAAGTAGCTCCGTAACGACTGCTAGCCACTTCGTCATTTCTTCGATGTTGCGACGACTTCCTACCAGCCAATATCCAACGATGGAAAAATGTTGGAGGTATCGAAGCAAATGTACCAATCCGAAAATCGTCGCAAAAATTGCGACAAGTACGACCAGTGTCAGTAAAGGCCCAAGTATTGGATACATCACCAACATCCGACTAAAGCCGAGTAAAATTTCTGTGGCTACAGGAACTCGTAAGCCGAAGTCTTTGTACATCTCGCCAAAAACAGGAGTGATAAAAAGACCAATGGTGACAATAAAGATAAACACTAGCACGGTCAAAAAGATTGGATAAATGAGGCTATTCCAGGCTCTGGAGCGAAAGTTGGAATAGCCCATTAGTTCGACCAAGAGATAGCGGACATCACTGGAACTAAGGCTTGGCAGATCATGAAATCGGATTACGACAGGGAGTAGTGCAATCAAGTTGGGCTGAGATATCCATACGGCTGGATTCTTTTCATTTTCAAGCGCGACCAGTAACTCGATCAGAGCACTACGTTCTTTATGGCTTAGTTTCGAGTCGAGGTTCGCACGAATGAACGCCTGAAGTGGTTCTGAACGATTCAGTATCTCCCGCAACCGTTGGAATTCCGGTTCCGATAAAGAAGCTGATGAAAACGAACTCGATGTGTGAGGTGCCATATTCACAACCATTCCTTACGGTAAACAAATTGTGACGAGCAATTCGATGAACGGCCAAAACAATAAGCCGGCTAAGAAGATGACAAGGCATGCACCTGGCAAGACATAGTCGAAGAAGTTGAAGTAATTACGCGAATTCTTTTCCAGGTTCGCAAGGCGAGCGTTTATCACTTCGTGAACCAATCGATAGGGACTACTCGATTCACTTGTTGAACCGAATGCGGTTTGCTTGTCAGCCCATTCCAGTAATGGGCTGGAGACAGTAGGGCTGAGAGAAGCAAATTGCGGTTGCGAAACGTTTAAGGGCTGGTGGTCGCGTATTTCTTGCAGGAACTTGGCAATCGCCGATTCGATAATCTTCTGGTCTTGTATTGCAACAGTTGAGGACTGGGAAGCTTTTGTCCTTAAAAGAAGTTTGGGTAACGCATACAGGAAGGCCAGCAGCAGGCCGTAAATCGCTAGGCTTTCAAAGTAGTGTCGATTCAGAAACAAGAGGGTGTTCAGCGACGGGCCCGCCTCAATGCTTGACGATTCGTAGATGTTCTGAATCATTTTGGTGTAGCCTGGCAGCCACAGAAAATAGACCAAGCCTCCAAGCAAGAAGAGAGTGACTAGATGATTGCGTGTATAGCGGCTTTTGCGGAGTTGTTGATTTTGATGATGGCCGAGCTGATACATGACCTCCAAGCTGATCAGAGATTCGTTGGCAAGCTTGAAAGCTTGAAGGGTGGTGCGGTAGGGGGATGATTTTGTTTCTATGGCGTGGTCAATCGAGGTTCCACGCGCAACCTGTAGGGCCACGTCAGCATTCAATTGTTCCATTTGCGTTGCGGTGACGGTGACCCCAGGCTCCAATTGGAACGGGATTTTAGCTGCGACCGCATTGGCGATTTCGTCGTTCAATCGCAACGTCGTGCGCACATCGACATCGGGTTGGGTAATAGAAGACATCAGGAGTTTCCAACGACATTTGGAGGAGCCAATACGAGTCGCGGCTCGGTTTCGTTCAAAAGATGCGCCCCAAGTGATGATTTATTCACCAAAAAAGTTTTGCGAAGAAGAATTTCTACAAAACGGGGGACGAGAAAAAGATCGCCAGATGAGGGGCGTCACAATGGCGGTCGTTTAGGGGGAAAGCAACTTGACTCAGCAGTTATTCCTCGCCACGCAGTCGGTCAGCAACATCTTGTCGAGTACGCCAAAACGCTTCGGCAAAAGAAGCTTCTGTTTGTAGGCCTTCTTCTTTTCGGAGCTTCTCGCTCAGGCTATACACATGGCGATCGGCGTGGGTGCCAACTTCACGGTTCCAGCGGACATATGCATATTGCGCGAAGGTCGCTGTTACAAATAATAAGCAAAACAGAAGGATGATTCGACGTGATAATCGCTGATCAGCACTGCGATCGTGTTGTTGTTCGAGTGCAGCATTCAGGATATTAGAACGGAGGTCCGCCGACGGTTGGATCTCAGGTGCTGAGGAACGCAACCATTGCTCCAAATCTTTCGGGTTGGTGAAAGAGTGACTCATGAATTCACCTCCAACACTTGCTGTCCCAGAAGCGAGGCGAGTTTCGTCAAAGCATAGCGGTAACGACTCGCTGCCGTTTGGGCTGGGATATGCAGAACGGTCCCAATTTCGAGAAACGTCAAATCTTCCCAGATTTTTAGAACAACCACTTCTGCTTGTTCCTTCGGGAGTTTTTGAAGAGCCTTAGAAATTTGGTCCTGGGCTTCATGGCGTTCCAGAGCATTTTCCGGATTCGTGAACAGAAAATCGAATAGCCCGCCCGCGAAATTCCACTTCTTACGTTTGCGGAGAATCAATAGCGATTCGTTTCGAACCATTTGGAGCAAATAGGCCCAGGGGTTAGCTGCCTTGAGCACAATTTCGTGATCACTGGCAACACGCAGTAACGCGGCAGAGACCGCATCTTCTGCATCGTGTTGGTTCTGGCAAATCGTGTAAGAAAAACGAACCAGCCGAACCGCTGTGAGGTCGTAAAGTCCCCCCAGTGCGGCGGCCCCACTCTCGCGGATGCGGACCACGCATGCGCGAACTTCGTTGGAATAGGATGGGCTGAGTTGGTTCATCGCTGTCTAAGATGCGCGGAAAGGACGGCTTTATCTAGTAGTAGGGAGCAATTTTGTCAAAATTGTGATTTCGACATGGCCGATGCGCTCGTTTAACCCGTACGCCGAAGGCTAGGCCGAGCGGGACTCACTGTCTTTTTGCCACCTCGTTCCAGCGCCTGATGTGATGTCAAACTCGCGATAGTGGTCGTGCAAGATGGCCAATCCAACGCACCTAGCCTAAGCGCTTGTTTAACCCGTACGCCGTAGGCTAGGCCGGATTAGACTCACTATCTTTTTGACACCTCGTTCCAGCGCCTGATGTGATATCAAACGCGCACTAGTGGTCGTGCAAGATGGCGAATCCAACGCACCTAGCCTACGCGCTTGTTTAACCCGTACGCCGAAGGCTAGGCCGGATTAGACTCTCTATCTTTTTGACACCTCGTTCCAGCTCCTGATGTGATATCAAACTCGCACTAGTGGTCGTGCAAGATGGCCAATCCAACGCACCTAGCCTACGCGCTTGTTTAACCCGTACGCCGAAGGCTA